>JBAXLC010000006.1:0-21160 GCA_037135015.1 bacterium
GACCGCGGAATGTGCGGCAGCACTGATTGCCGATCTCTCTGCACCGCACAGTGAACTCATTCTCGTCATCGACGACGCTGACGCACTTGCTGAATCACCTGAGGGTCTGGCATTTCTGCGTTCACTTGCGGAGCGCGCTCCCGATCGATCCCGTGTCGCGCTAATCGGGCGCCGCGTTGCACAACTGCGCCTCATTGCGGCGCGCGCAAAGCGACAGGTCATGCATATTGGTGCGGCGGCACTGCGCGTAACGCCACGGCAAACACGACAGATCGCCGAAGCTAAAGGTTGGAGTGGTGCGCCAACGGCGCTTGAAGAGGCGCGACGCGCGGCGGCGGGAAACGGCGGCATCCTTGCAACGTGGCTCGATCAGATGCGTGAGGGTGGCGACCGCGCAGAGCTAGATGATTTCATCCGGCGTGATGTCGTCGGCGGTAATGGGCCACTCCTCGCCCGACTCGCCCGCCCCGCAGGGGAGGAGGCGAACCCTGAGCTGCTCCGCACGCTCTGGGAGGAGGGGCTTCTCATCGCCCCCGCCGATCAAGATGAGCTCGGCGAATCGTGCTGGACGATCCCACGATTCATTGCCGAGACGCTCGATCTTCCACAGGTACTTGGTGCATTGCCGAACGGCTCTGAGGTCACGCCTGCAGCCCCCGTTACGCCACGAATACTCAGCTCCGTCGCTGTCGTCCATGACTTAGGGCCGCTCAGCATTGAGGTTGCAGGACGAACAATTGAGGGAACTGCGATTCGTCCACGCTCGGTCGCGCTGTTGCACTATCTCGCCACACGACCCCGACACGCCGCAACGCGTGATGAGGCAATTGATGCACTTTGGCCCGAAGCAGAGGCACAAGCCGGGCTGAACTCGCTCAATCAAGCGATCTATCACCTACGGCGCGCGCTTGACCCCGACTACGATCTCGCGCTTCAAGAGGGAACGCCCACGCCGTACATTCGCCATGAGGCCGAGATGGTGACGGTCAACCTTGATCTCGTTAGCTTCGATTCAGCTCGCTTGCGGAGCACACTTGATGCGGTGCGGCGTCGCGCACGGGTTGACCAGATCGACGATCTCCTCGACTCGTACCTTGGGCCGTTCGGTGTTGAGGTTCCGTTTGAGCCGTGGGCGGAGCAGCACCGAAGCGCGCTAGACGTGGGAATTTTCGCGATCGTTGAGCGTGAGATGGTTGCCGCATATTCTGTTGGCGATATCGATCGCGCGATTGATCTCGCCCTGCGTGCCGTGCGCATTGATCCAACAGACGGCGCAATGCTGGAGCATTTGGCGCTGCTGTTGGAAGAGAGTGGCTCTATTGCCGGTGCTCGACGAGCGGCGGCACGAGCAGTGTCAGCGTTACGCGAAATGGATATTGCGCCGAACCCGGCGCTGCAGCGACTTAGCGCGCAGCCGCAGCGCGTTCGGCCTGCATTGCAGCAATAACGGCGGCAACGGCAGAGAGAATCACAGTGAGTCCGTAGAGCAGGCACCAGCCGCACCAGGCGCCGATGGCGAATGCTTGAATCGCGATGAGTACAAGTTCAATCGCGGCGCCCACAATGGCGGCAAGCACCCAAATGTTCAGCGAGATTGTTGATCGCGTGCGCAGGTAGTGCACCGATGAAGTAAGTAGCACCAGTGAGCCGACAACGCCGACGAGCGCAACGGGGATTGGGCCGATGCTGGAGTAGACCGATGACTCGACCTTGGCGCAGCCGCCAAACGGTCCGAGCGAAGGGCCGCAAAGTGCAGGAATGCCTGCATACCTAATGGCCAGGAGATAGGTCGCGATGACTGTTCCGATGGCGGAGATGACGACGCCGAACCGTACGGCACGCATGTGGTTACGGCTTGAGTGCTGCGTCAATACGCTTGTAGAGGTCAGCCTCTGTTGGGATGCCCGCCTGCATCCAATTGCCAAGCTTCAGCGTTGGTGTACCGGTGACACCAGCGGCGCGAGCTGCTGCGCTCTCCGTTTCGACATCGGCACGAATCGTAGGATCGGCAATGCATGAGTCCCACTGCGTAAGATCCAGACCTGCTGCGCCAGCAAGGATACGGAGTCGAGGCGCGCTAAAGCCGCCTTCGTTCTCGCCGTGCTGATTCGCGAAGAGGTACGAGTGGTATGACCAGAACTTGTTCTGCTTTTCGGCGCACACCGCACCAACAGCGGCGGTGAATGACTCTTCGCCGAGGAAGGCGAAGAAGTGATGCTCGATGCGTAGCTTTCCGTCAGTGATGTACTTCTCGTAGAGGAGTGGCTCACTGCCGTTCGCCCATGCGCCACAGACTGGGCACTGGAAGTCGGTCCACACCTCGAGGGTGACTGGGGCGTCCGTCGCGCCGATGCCCCGGTCCACGATGAACTCAGCGGCTGGGGTGAAGACTGGCGCAACAGGAGTAAAGGAGTCGCTTGCGGTTGGCTTGCCGCTGAAGGAGCCAGAGAGAAGGAGCACGACGAGCCCCACCCCAAGGACGACGGCGCCAATTCCGAGTGCGTTCTTGATGATGCTCATGGACCAATCATACCCGCGCTGGCCCAGCACCCTCTGAACAGCAGCTGCCGCCTTGTATTGAGACCTAGTCTCAACTCTGGTAGGCTGCCCCCATGGCACGAGAGTTGCTCGCGGCGCTTGACCAGGCGGGGGTCCGCCTTACCGGGCCGCGCCGTGAGCTCGCCGCCCTGATCGCACGGCGAAAAGGGCACTTCACCGCCGCCGACCTCCTTGCCGACGCCGAGCAGCGCAGCCTCGGCATCGGGCGCGCCACCGTCTTCCGTCTCCTCGAACTCCTCGCCGACCAGAACCTCGTCGAGCGGGTTGATCTCCCAGACGGCCGACACGCCTACGTCCCGTGCGAGCCATCGCACCACCACCACCTCGTATGCGTCTCGTGTGGCGCAATCTCCGAGGTCGATGACTGCGGCATCGACGCCGTCACCGCCGAGGCGGCCCGGCGCTCTGGCTTCGAAATTCAGTCGCATAGACTTGAACTCTTCGGTCACTGCCCGCGCTGCCAAAAGGTGGAGCCGCGCCAATGAGCCGGCGTTTGTTGGTAACCCTCGTTGCGCTCCTTGCTGTTAGCGCAGCCTGTGGGGGTTCGACTGGCTCTCCATCAGCCTCAGCATCGGGCTACCGCGTGATGGCAACGACGAGCGTCTTCGCCGATCTTGCGCGGCTCGCACTCGGTGATTCAGTGCAGATTGATTCCATTGTTCCGGCCGGTATAGATGTGCACACCTATGAGCCGTCGCCATCTGATGCGGCAAAAATCGCCACAGCTGATCTCATCATCATGAACGGCCTAGGCCTTGATGAGTGGGTCGTTTCCCTGATCGAAGCTGCGCACAAGAGCAGTAGTGATCTGTTGCGCCTCGGAGAGGGGCTGGATGCGTCAGATGGTTGGATCTACCTAGCGCCAGCTGATTCCGGAACGGCACGCTCGTACGACCCGCATGTTTGGCTTGATCCAACTGGAGCAACGCACTACGTACAGCGCATTGCAGATCGTGCCGCTCAAGATCGACCAGAACTCACCAATACCATTCGCTCAGCGTCAGCGAAGGGCTTTGCGGCACTTGCCGAACTCGACACTGACGTCCGTGCGCTCTTTTCAGAAATTCCCGAGGCGAATCGCAAGATCGTGACCTTCCATGATGCGTTTGGCTATTACGCTCGGGCCTACAGCATCACGATTGTTGGCGTCGCAATCGCATCACCAGGCCAAGATCCGAGTGCTCGTGAGATTGCCGCGCTCATTGACGCGATTCGCGCGTCAGGGGTGACGACGGTGTTCAGCGAGGTGCAGTTCCCCTCCAAGGTGCTGACAAGCATCGCGGCTGAAACAGGTGCCACGGTGCTGGCCGATCTCTATTCAGACGCACTTGGTGCCGCGCCTGGCGACACGTACATCAGTGCAATGCGCGCAAATGCGACAGCGATCGCAGCATCAATGCAGCGGTGAGAACATGTGGCAATGAATAACGAGATAAACGCAATTGAGCTTGTTGACGTCACCGCCGGGTACGGCGACCGCGCGGCGATCAGCAGCGTCTCGCTCAGCCTTGCACCAGGTTCGCTGACCGCGATCTTCGGTCCGAATGGTGGAGGAAAATCGACGCTCCTGAAGTGCATCGCTGGGCTGATGCAGCCGTGGAGTGGCGGCGTGCAGGTGCTTGGAGCAGCTGTGGGCGTGCACGCGAAGCGTGTGGCGTATGTGCCACAGGCCGAGCAGGTTGATTGGAGCTTTCCTGTGTCGGTCGGCGAGGTCGTGATGATGGGTCGTACGCCAGCGCTTGGACCGCTTGGTCGACCTGGCGCTGCCGATCATGCCGCAGTGGCAGATGCGCTCGCGCGTGTTGATATGGCTGATCTTGCACAGCGCCAGATCGGCGAACTCTCGGGTGGTCAGCGTCGCAGGGTCTTCTTGGCACGTGCGATCGCCGCAGATCCAGAGATCTATCTCCTCGACGAGCCTGTCACCGGCGTTGATCCCACGACGCAGGAGAAGATCATGAACATCCTTGACGCCGAGGCGGCGCGCGGCCGCACGGTCGTTGCCACCACACACGATCTCGCCTGCGCCGCGCAGCGCTTCCACGATGTGGTCGCCCTCGCTGGTCGCGTCGTTGCCCACGGCCCAGCACAGCTTGTGCTCGATCAGGGGGTTCTAGAGAAGACCTATGGCGGCCACCTCGTGCCACTCGCCGGCGGTGGTGTGGTGCTGCTCGATGACCCACACCACTCCCACGGCGCGCACGAGGGGCACGAATGAACCCGCTTGACCTTCTCCTTGCGCCGCTCGGCTACGACTTCTTTGTTCGTGCGCTTATTGCGAGTGCGCTCGTTGGCGTCGCCTGCGCCATCGTTGGATCATTCGTCGTACTTAAGGGGATGAGCTTCATCGGCGACGCCGTCAGCCACGCCGCCTTCCCAGGCATCGTCATCGCCTACCTGGTTGGCGCGCCGATCATTCTTGGCGGTGCGATTGCGGCCATCGGCACTGCGCTCGGCATTGGTGCCATTACGCGCCGTTCAGGGCTCCGCTCCGATGCCATCATCGGCGTCCTCTTCGCCGGCATGTTTGCGCTTGGTGTCGCAATCTTCTCTTCGATCCCGAATTATGTTGGAGACCTCTTCCACTTCCTCTTCGGCGATGTGCTCGGTATTAGCGTTGGCGACCTGGCAGCGCTCACCCTGCTTGTCTTTGGCCTGCTGCTTGTGCTGCGCCTCTTGTGGAAGGAGCTGCTCTTCAGCACATTCGACCCGCTCGGTGCCGGCGCGGCAGGGCTACCGGTGCGACGACTCGATGACCTGCTGCTGATCCTCATCGCCGTCACGATTGTGATCAGCCTGCAAGCGGTTGGCATTGTGTTGGTGGTGGCGATGATTACGACACCTGCAGCCACCGCGCAGCTGCTGGTGAAGCGATTCACCGCAATGATTCAGGTGGCAGCGATCATTGGCGTTTCTTCCGCCGTTGTTGGGTTGTATGTGAGCTATTCGCTCGACATTGCATCAGGGGCGGCAATCGTGATCTTGGAGACGCTGCTCTTCTTGATCGCGCTTGCCTTTATCTCAATCCGATCTCGCCTCTACGCTGCACGAGGCGCAGCTAAGATCTAACGCGCCGCTAGCGCAGTCCTGCAAACAGATCAGACTCTGGAAGTGCTGGCGAATCTGTAAGGCGGTTTCCAATGAGTCGATACTGCTCAAACGCGCCAAGATCGATGTAGTCCTGTTCGGTCAACACGAGCAGTGGTCCGTCGCTCTTGATCTGCGTTGCATGTGCCTGAATCGCACGGCGCTTCGCGGCGAGGTGTTTTGTGATGTCGATGCGCGTGGTGATCAGTTCGTCGGGGCACGCCATTGCGGCACGCCACTGGCGCCACTTCGCAAGTTCTTCTGGTGGTACGTCCTTCGGCTCACTCCACCACGATTCAATGCCGCGCGACTCAAGCAGTGCGAGTACCTTGTCGCGCTGCGAATCAGGTGTGCGCACCTCGTAGAGCTTCTTTGGTGACCAGGCGGGGCCTGCCTCAGGCCGCCATGTTGGATCACCGGCGACCTCCCAGGCGCGACGTGCAACGCGCGCGGCGGCAATGTGATCGGGGTGGCCATATCCACCAAAGTCGTCGTACGTTGCAATCACGTCGGGCTGCACACGCCGAATAATGCGCACAAGGTGCTCAGCTGTAGCATCAAGATCGTTGGTGCTGTGCTGGTGATACGAACGTGGATCCTCGTTCCCTGCGTCGCCAACCATGCCGGAGTCGCGGAAGCCAAGGTTCTCAAAGTGCGTGACACCGAGCGCCGCCATGGCCGCTGCGATCTCGCCCATGCGGGTTTCGCCAAGGCGTTCGTGCGCTTCGGGGGTGTCCCACTCCGGAATGACGATCTCGCCAAGCTCACCGCGGGTGCCGGTCACCACGTAGGTATCGGTGGTAGCGCTGTGGGTGGCGGCGTAGGTGGCAAGGGTGCCGCCCATGCTGATCGTCTCGTCATCAGGGTGGGCGTGCACCGCCATCAGAATCAGTCGGCCGCTGTTATCCATGCCCAGATCGTACGCGCACAGGGCGGAGTGGGTCGGCTACCCTGAACCCAAGCGGCGAGGGGCGCCGCACGAGGGAGGTGCCTGATGGGAGCAACAGATCCAAAGGTCCAGCGCTGGGCACTGATCCTTGGCGCCTCCAGCGGCATCGGCGAGGCCACCGCACGCCTGGCGGCTGAGGACGGCTACAACATCTGTGGCGTCTACCTGGGCCGCTCCCGAGGCGAGAAGCTCGATGCGGCGATCGCCGCCGTGAAGGCAACCGGCGTCGAGGCTCTCTATATCCGCGGCAACGCCGCCGACGACGAGAAGCGCGGCGAGGTGATTGCTCAGCTCAGCGAGCGATTTGCCGCAGCCCGCGCGGCTGGCCTCACCCCACAGCTCGGCATCGTCGTTCACTCGCTCGCATTCGGCAGCCTGCAGCCCTTCCTCCCCGACGGCGAGACGCCGCTGATCACCCGCAAGCAGATGGATATGACCTCTGACGTGATGGCGCACTCACTTGTCTATTGGACACAGGATCTCTACGCCGCGGGCCTGATTGGCAACACCACGCGTATCTTCGCCACGTCGTCTGAGGGCGCCTCAAAGGCGGTCCCGATGTATGGCGCCGTCTCCGCAGCCAAGGCCGCTGTTGAGGCGCACTGCCGCCAGCTCGCGCTCGAGCTTGCGCGGCTCGTACCGGGTGCGACCGTCACCGCACTCCGCCCAGGCGTTGTCGATACCCCAGCACTGCGCAAGATTCCAGGAAGCCAGGACTGGATCGACGTAGTAATGAAGAAGCATCCAGGGAAGCGTCTCACCACTCCTGACGATGTTGGCCACGCGATCGTCGCCCTTTCGGCACCAGGCATGAACTGGGTCACTGGCAACACAATCACGATCGACGGCGGCGAGCAGATCGCTGGGGGCTGAGCCTCTTCGGCTACAACTTCTTGCCAGTCAATGCTGAAAGGTTTGCGCTCGGCTCCGCAATCACTGGTGTATCTTCGTCTGGGTGGAGCGCGCCATAGTACGTGTTTACTTCAAGCACTCCTGCCCAAATCTTTTCCTGTGCATCATCTGGATTGTCGTGCACGCCCCCATTGCGAATCTTTCCCGATGCTTCGGTGATCGTCATGCCGAGCATGGTGGTGGCTTTTAGCTCTTGCTCGGTCGAAGCGCGCAACTCTTGAGCGCGGCCTGGGATTAACTTGTTAAGAAAGGCGTCTAGCTGTGTGACTTTCTCGGCACCGGTGATCTCTTCGCAAATGCCGAACAGCGTTGCAGAGCGATAGTTAAAAGAGCTGTCGAATCCGCTTCGTGCCAAGACGATGCCGTCGGTCAGGTGAATGGAGACCGACACCTCGGTCCCGACGACTGACTTTAAGAATCGGCTAGCCGCTGAACCGTGCCAATAGAGACGGTCGCCGTCGCGCCAGTGCGCCGTGGCGGTGGCATGCGGGCGGCCATCAAGTAGGTAGGCAATGGTGCAGGTGAGGGCGGCGTCGACAACTGGGTAGATATCGGCCCGCTCGTAGTGCCCACGCTCTGGAAGGCGGCGCACGCGGGTTCGTTCACTGGGCGGGAATCCGTCAGAAACAGGGATCTCTCGAGGCATGAGCGCATCGTAAAGGAGGAGCCCAGGATTGGGAGGTTTCCTGGCGGACCCGACCGGATTCGAACCGGCGATCTCCAGCGTGACAGGCTGGCATGTTGGGCCGCTACACCACGGGTCCGCGACAGGACTGCGAAGCCTACCAGAGGGGGTAGGATCCGACTATGGGATACGGAGCAGACGCAGCGTCACGAGGCGGCGGGGCCGGCCGTATTGACCTGCGCTCCGACACGGTCACCCACCCAACCCCCGAGATGCGCCGTGCGATGGCCGAGGCGGAGGTCGGCGACGACGTCTTTGAGGACGATCCGACCGTCATCGCCTTGGAGCAGCGTGCAGCTGACCTATTGGGTAAGGAGGCGGGTCTCTTCGTCGCCTCTGGCACCATGGGGAACCTCGTCTCTGTCATGGCCCACGTGCCGCGCGGTGGCGAGATCATCACCCCTGCCGAGGGGCACATCCCAAACGACGAGGCTGCCAACTACGCCGTCGTTGCTGGCGCCGGCCTTCGAGTGGTCCGCGAGAACGCCAACGGAGAGATGCCGATCGCCGATGTCCTCGAGTCGATCCAAGACGCATCTGACCCGCACAGCGCCATCACCTCGCTCGTCATCGTCGAGAACTGCCACGCCCATACATTCAGCCGACCAATTACGCCCGCCTATATGCACGAGCTCCGCGCCGCGCTGAAGCCGCACGGTATTCCGATTCACGTTGATGGCGCGCGCCTCTTCAATGCAGTCGTGGGGCTTGGCGTCTCTGCACGCGAACTCGTTGCCGACGCTGACAGCGCAACGTTCTGCCTCAGCAAGGGTCTCGCCGCACCGATCGGTAGTGTTGTGGTTGGCAGCAAGGAGTTCATCTGGAAGGCGCGTCGCGCTCGCAAGCTTCTTGGTGGCGGCATGCGGCAAGTTGGCGTTCTCGCCGCCGCCGGACTCGTTGCACTCTCTGATGGCCCAGAGGGCACGGTCAAGCGACTCGCCGAAGATCATGTCAACGCACGTCGCCTGGCGACTGAGATCGCAGCGCTTCCTGATGTGATTGCCCCTGGCCACATCGCGCAGCCAGATGGTGAACGACTTGACCCTTCGCGCGTCGCCACAAACTTTGTGATCTTCAAGGTTGCTGGTGGCATCCCGCGCCGCACACGTTTTCTTGACGCGCTCGAGAGGCGCGGCGTGCTGATGGTCGCGTACCCACACGGACAGATTCGCGCGGTAACGCACTATGGGATTGGTGATGATGAAATCACCAAGACAATCGCGGCAACTGCTGCAGCACTGACCGAAACCGCGTAGCGCTGCGCAGCCGATGCGCATCGTTCCATCCATCGATCTTGAGAAGGGTCGCTCTCGCATTGTCTTCTGGCCTGGCGCCGCAACAGGTGTTGGTGCACCAACAGACCAGCCGGCGCGCATTGCGCGTCACTTTGTTGATCGCGGCGCAACACTGATTCATCTTGTGGACTTTGACGGTGCTCGTGCAGCGGCGCCAATCAACATTGAATCAATTGGCGCAGTTGCAAGCCTCGTGGCAACGCCACTACAGGTTGCTGGCGGGCTAGAGTCACCCGAGGCGATTCGTATTGCGTTTGCTGCCGGTGCGACGCGCGCGGTGATCTCTCTCGCACTGATTGATGAGCCGGAGCGACTCGCCGCATGTATCGCCGCCGCAGGTGATTGGCTTGCCGTTGGCTTTGATCCACGGCCGGAGCGGATTGCATCGTTTAATTGGAAGCGTTCAAACGCCCCAACGGCAGAAAGCCTCATTGACGAGCTTGCTGCGGCAGGGGTGACGCGCATTGTGCTCAGCCATGGTGGAAACGCGAGCGAGAGTGCGGCGTTTGCCAATCTCGCGGCGCGCCAACCAGGGATGGAGCTGAGCGTTGCAGGGGGCGTCAGCGATCTTGATGGGGTGCGCCGACTTCGCGATGCGGGGGTTGCCAGCCTCATCTTGGGCGAGGCGCTCCTTTCGGGCGCGATCGATTTTGAGGAAGCCTCAAAGATCTCCGACCCCGCGCAGTAGCGCGCACAGGCTGCGCGCCTCGCGTAGACTCCCCCGCATGGCAACTGCAAAACGCATCAACGAACCACTCGCGCTGAGCCCCCTGGCGGGGCTCGGTGCCGTCATCCTCACCGGCATCCTCTGGGGCACGATCGGCGTCGTCACTGGTCAACTCAAGGCGGCCTTCCCTGGCGCCGATGGGGGTCCGAGCACGCTCAGCTCCCTCGTGCTGGTTGTCGTACGCCTTGCCATTACCGCACCAGCCGCCGCCATCACCGCGCGCATCTTGCTCGGCCGCGGCGCCTTCCGCCTCCCTGGCCGAGTGCTCGCGCTCGGGCTCGGGCTCGGGCTCGTTCAGGCCTTCTTCCAGTACGCCTACGTTGAGGCGGTCACGAATGCTGGTGTGGGCATCGCCACGGCGATCGAGCTCTGCCTCGCGCCAGTACTGGTCGCCACACTGAGTGTGATCCTGCTGCGCGAACGGCCCGACCGCATGATCATTGGAGCCATCGCCTTCGCCGCGATCGGCACTGTCGTCATCGCCCTTAATGGCGCCGCAACTGCCAACCCCGCAACATTCCAGGCCGGAATTCTCTGGTCCTTCGCCTGCATGATTGGCTACGCCTCGTACATCGTGCTCGTGCGTCAGCTTGCAGCAGGCATTCACCCCCTTGAACTTGTCGCGCTCTCCGCAACCGGTGGATTCGCCGTGCTGTCGGTAGTCTCGTCCGTCGTTGGCGTAAAGCTCCCAGAGCTTGCTGGAAAAGATCTTCTGCTTCCAGGGTTGCAGTTCGCCTACCTCGCGCTCATTGCAACCTGTCTTGCCTATGCGCTCTTCGTTTCGGGAGTTCGCGCAACAAGCGCCACCACTGGCTCACTCGGCGCTCTCGCCATGCCACCAACCGCAACGATTCTTGCAGCGCTGCTCCTTAATCAGATCCCTACGATCGAGGTCGTTATCGGCCAGGTGCTCTTGATGTCTGCAATGGTTGTCACTATTCTGCGCACCGCTCGCCGCTTGAATTCGTAGCAGCATGCGCACAACCGTTGTAGCGCTTGCACTTGCCGCAACGCTCACGCTGAGCGCGTGTGATGCTGACGCATCACCAAGTGCGTCAACGAACGCAAACGGCTGCCCAACCTCTCAGCCTGCAACGCTGAGCAGCGACGCATCGAACGATATTGCGTTTGAAACATCACTCGGCACATTCGTAGTGCGGCTTGCAGTGAAGAACTCGCCCATTGCGGTGAGCAACCTAACCGCACTTGCGAGCTGTCACTTTTACGACAACGTGATCTTCCACCGCATCGCCTACATGGCGGACGGCACACCATTTGTTATTCAGGGCGGTGATCCAACTGGTACTGGATCGGGTGGCCCTGGTTATTTCATTAAAGACGAGCCGGTGACTGGCACCTATCGTCGTGGTGTGATCGCGATGGCTCGATCGAGTCGGCCAGACTCGCAGGGGAGTCAGTTCTTCATCGTTCTCGACGATGCTGCAGCAGTGCCACTTGAGAGCGCCCGTACCTACGCAATCATGGGCGAGGTCATTTCTGGCATGGATGTCGTTGACGCTATTGCTGCGCTGGAGCGCCGTAGCGACGATAGCCCGATTGATCCTCCAACGATCATCTCAACCACTGTTACCCCCACC
Source organism: bacterium (assembly GCA_037135015.1). Classification (GTDB taxonomy): domain Bacteria; phylum Chloroflexota; class Limnocylindria; order Limnocylindrales; family Limnocylindraceae; genus Limnocylindrus. Next base: position 11,813 of record JBAXLC010000006.1, read on the forward strand.
GCGCCGTAGCGAGCCCGCGCAACTGATCGTTCGCGGGTAAACTCTGCACATCGTCGGCACCAGCCGACCACGTGGCCCTGCGCCACAGAGGAGAGATGGAATGGCAACCGCCAAGATTGAGACGACCGTCGGCGTCATCGAGTTTGAGCTCCTTGACGATGCGGCACCGAAGACCGTTGAGAACTTCGTGACCCTAGCGAAGAAGGGCTTCTACGACGGGGTGATCTTCCACCGCGTTGTTCCCGGCTTCGTGATCCAGGGCGGCGACCCTGATGGCACCGGCATGGGCGGGCCAGGCTACAAGTTCGACGATGAGCCGGTGACGATGGGCTACGCCCGCGGCACGGTGGCGATGGCGAACTCGGGGCCAAACACGAACGGCAGCCAGTTCTTCATCTGCCTCGATGACCTCGCCAGCCTGCCGCCGAAGTACACGATCTTCGGCATGGTCACCTCGGGTCTCGCCACGGTCGACGCGATCGCCAAGGGGGCCACAGGCCCAGGCGACCGCCCACTGGAGCCGGTCAAGATGACCACGGTGACGATCGCCTAACCCTCGCTCTCGGCACAAGGTGTGCCAGGGGGGGTTGGAATCCGACCCTCCAGGGAGTATTCTCTCCCTAGCTGTTCTTGTTCAAAGACCATGGGTAGGTGGGTTAGGGTAGTCGCTATAGGCGACGTGATAGATGCTCTTTGAGCGTAGCGGGCGGGGCTGACTTGTTCGTCCCACAAGCGGATCGGCTTGAGGCGACTCCTGTCAAAGGGGGTCGCCTCATTTATTTCCCCCGGATTTACCCAGCGAGACCCCCTGATAAACTCGCCACCCCTCGCGCTCGTAGCTCAGTGGATTAGAGCGTCTCCCTCCGAAGGAGAAGGTCGCAGGTTCGAATCCTGTCGGGCGCACCACACGGAGTAAACTCCTCCCCATGGCTGATCAAGAGTTCGTTACGGTTCCGCTGCTGCGCCGGCCACTCTTGCTAGTCGCTGCTGCCGTCAACCTCGGCGCTGTGGTTGTTGGACTCAGTAGCTCTGACGAGCGTCTCTTCTACATTCCTGCGGCGCTCGGACTTCTCTGGTTGATCGCCTATCGCGCGCAACCGCGCGAGGGCGTCCGCCAACTACGACGCGCGCCGCAAGGATCAATCGTCGTGCGCCGACCAGATCGACCAGCGCCACGGCAACGTACCGAGATGCCACCGACGCCATCAGGCTTTGCCCCATCTGCGGCAGTTGCTGCAGCACAGGCGCGCGGTGGTGTGCGCAAGCCGATCAAGCCGGTAGAGATTGGACTTCCCAGCAAGGGTACGGAGCCTGAGAAGAAGCGTCGTCGCGGGCGTAAGGGTGGAGACGGACCGAACCTCGGTCTCTAGTTACGGCGCGATTTTTACCGTAACCACTGGTGGCTTTTTGAGAGCGAAGCAGCGAGCGTCGAGCCAACCGTCACGAATTGACTGGCGCTCCTCTGCATCAACACTCAGCTTCCAACGAATCTTTACCGCGACCCACTCAGTCAGGTACACGCAGTTTGCCGACTCGAGTGGCGGTAGCCAGTTCGTCGGATCGTCGTCACTCTTTGCTTGATTGACGTTGTCGGTCACCGCGCGCAGCGTCCAAGCGACACCAAGGTCGTTTGCATAGGACTGTCTGCGCCAGGAAGACCACTTCCATGCACCGGATCGCCATGCTTCGCCGAGTGCAACAACGTGATCAATATCAACGTCAGAGGCGCGCGTCCATGTTTCACCGTCGTACAGGCTTAGCCACTTTCCGGTGCTCACCGTCTTACCAGTTGAAGAGAAGTGCACGGTGATGAGCGACTCTGCGATCAGCACTTTTGCTCGAGTGTTTCTTCCGTCGGAAAAGGTTATCCAATGCTTGAAGAGCTTGCGGTCATAGCCGCCAATGTGCTCATCGACAATCGCCACACAATCAAGTGCGGTGAGGAGGCCAAGCTTAGTGTTGTTCGTCTTGCACGCTTTGGCGGCGCTCGTGGCTGCGCCGACTGGTCCAGGCACAGCGAGCGTTGCGCTTACAAGCAGGGTGAGTAGTGCAGCAACAATACGAGACTTCATCAGATTAGATTACGCGACTACGTCGAAGAGCGCGCGAATGAGCGCAGTTCCTCCTTCATCGTGTATGTCGATTCGTGCTTCGTTGGCCGCGGCGCGAACCGTGCAACGTACGGCGGTACCGGTGGTAAGGCCCAGGTACTCCAGTCGAATGCGTCGGCGCGGTGCGCTGAGCTGTGTTGGTGCAGCTGCGTTAAGTGCCTCTTCGGCAATCTCGAGCCAGGCGGCATTGTTCACATGGCCGAGCGGATCAAAGTCGGCAACGCGAAGAGGCACGGTGACGGTGACGCCGGGCGCATCACCGGTTGGCTCTGCAGGGATCTTCTCGGGGGTGAAGGTTGCGCCAACCTCGGCGACAAATGGCTCGAACTCGGCTGGGAAGCGGACCGGTCGTCCGTTCTGGTCGGTCATGACCCAGTCGATGGTGGCATCGGCGATCACGCGACCGGCGCTGCCGAAGAGCCGGGTGCGGCGTCGCGCCATCACATGGCGGAAGCCGACCAGCGCCGTTGTGCCCGTCATGGCCTCATTGGAGCGGGGCGGCTCATCGATGAGCAGATCGACACTACGAACGACCCAGCCGACGCCACGCGACTCGTACCAGGCGCGCCCGTACTCCAGCGTCTCGCTGTGCTGCCAAGCGAGATCCTGAGCGTGGCGGAGGACCGCGGCGGCACGCATGGTGCCGGCACGACTGCACTCGTCAAAGCGCACGGAGCGGCTCTCGTCGCGATAGCGGGCGTGCTCCGGGAGGCGCACCTCATCCGGGGTGAGGCCAGGGGTAAGTCGGTCGGCGAGGCTCATCCAGCCGCCAGACGTCCGAGGGTTTCGAGGGTGATGAAACGCGTCTTCTCGCGTGGAGCGCGCACGATGCTGAGGCGTGCGGCCACGATTGCGGCGGTATCAAATGCCACAACGCCGATAGCGATACGCGCGCTGCTCCCAGCGGCGCGGATGCGGGCGTCTTCAAGTTCGGCAAGAAGACTGGCGTCGATGCCGCGAGCCCCCCACTTACAGTCCCAGAGCTCCGGGATTGGACCAGCTTCAACGGTGACGTCAAACGGATGCGGGTCAGCGGAGACGCCATCAATGGCAAAGCGACGCTCACGTCGCACAAGTCGGTCGGCATCGTTCGCGAGTACTGGGCGTCGGCGCAGCATCTCAGCGGTGGTTGCCTCAACAACCGCGCCGCGGTACTGCGCATTGGAGGCGTGTGCCTTGCCACCGATTGCTAGGGCGCCCACCACCAGTGGATCAGTAGCGCTGCGATGTGATGGGAGCGCAGCGAAGAGCGCTGCTGTCTCCGCCGCCGCTGGGTCTGGGTCGTTCATGACCGCTCGTGCAATCAGTCGCTCAGCCGGTGTGGCGTTTGCAATCGCCACCGCAAGTGGGCGCAAAATCGGATCAGCCTGAATCCCGGAGTACACCACGGCGCGGCCGTCGCGTGGAGCATCGCTGAATGAGATCCCCGCAGGAATCCGCGATGCAACCGTTGCGCCGATACTTTGCGGAACAACATCCTTCGGCAGACTTGCAGGGTTTAGCGTTGCCGCGAGTAGTGTCAGCACAAGCCGTGGCTGCATCCCAATCCAGTCAATGGCACGGTGTGGATCTTTTGTAGCGATGACGCGCTCAATGCTGGCGGCAACGGATGCAAGTGCGGCTGTCGCGGCAGCAGGAAGTGCGCGATCCCCGATGGCGGCAATCGCTCGGTTCAGCTCCTCTTCGCCGAGTGTTGAGACCACGTTCGTGTGATCCAGCGCATCCGTTACCTCTTCGCCAAGTGTCACGAGTCGTGCGAGTAGGTCTCGCTGATGCGTGAGTGCAGTGCCGCTCATAGCGTTGGCCAGCTAAGCGCGGCGGCGTCAAGTAGAAGTTCTGGGTTGCCGTTGCGGCGGAGGGCGTTCAATGCCTTATCAATCGCACGTAGTGCCTCTCCCCACGTTGCTGGTGGAAGCCGATGTGCAACGGCCTCAATCTCTGCACGATCTTCTGGGAAGGCGATCTGGTCAACCGCGCCGGTGCTCACGAGTGCGAGATCGCGCGCAACGCCACGCCAGAGGCGCAAGAGTGCGGTTGCAGCGGCACGACGCTCTGCAGGTGTTGGCTTCGCACTGCGCTTCGCTGGGCTCTTCTTCTTCGGTTCAGCGTCCACATCTGGTGCATCATCGCTGCCATCTTCGCTCTCGGTGCCATCACCTGTGTCGCCGTCATCGGCGCCCGCAACCAGAATCGCGCGCGCATCGGCTACGAGCGCGCCAAGCTGGCCGAGGCGTGCGTGCGGTGGGGTTGTAGTGAAGTCAAGAATTTGTCGACGGATCTGCGCGTGTGCGCGTGCTGCTTCGCCAGTTGCTTCGGCATCAATGAGTGGCCCAGGGCGACCAGACGACATGCGCAGAAGGCGCACCGCTGTTGGCGCATCAACGCCAAGCCGCTCAGCGAGGAGCTCGCTTGCCTGGTTCGCATCTGGCAGGCCGATGCGAATCACCGCGCAGCGACTGCGAATGGTTGGCATGAGTCGTGAATCTTCAGCGGCCGCCAGGATCACGTGGGTGCGGGATGGTGGCTCCTCGAGAGTCTTAAGGAGTGCGTTCTGTGCCGCCTCGTTCATGCGGTCGGCACGCTCAATCAGTGCGATGCGGCGGCCCCCTTCAACAGAGAAGAGGGCGAGGCCGGCGGCGAGGGCGCGAATCGGCTCGATGCCGATCTCATCCGAAGCGCCTGTTGGAGAGATGAGGACGAGGTCGGTATGGCTCCCCGAGGCGATCAGACGGCAGGCGCGGCAGGCGCCACACGGCCCGCTATCGACTGGCGCGTCGCACATGAGCGTTGCCACGGCATCACGAGCGAGTGTGCCCGCACCCGCACCGCGCGGCCCAACGATCAGCAGGGCGTGCGGTGGTGCGTCGGCGAGCAGTGCGGCAAGATGCGCCGCGGCGGCATCGTGGCCACGGGTTGCGAAGCGTGCTGGGCGACGCGCAGGGTGAGCGGCGTCAGGCGGCGTTGAGACCGCCCGCGCCATCTCGTTAGGCTCCCTTGCTCCCCTTAGCCTTCGGCCGCGTGGTGCTCTTCTTTACGAGGGCAACCTTTGCGGCGGGCTTGGCGGCAACGCGTCCTGCAGGCTTAGCGGCAGGCTTCGCAGCAGGCTTCGCAGCACCCTTCGGTGCCGGTCGACCGCCACGCGAACGGCCCTTGCCGCTCACTGGTGCCTCTTTGCCGTTGAATGCCGCCGACTCGCTCGCCGATCGACCGGTCGCCTGCAGTTGGGACTGCAAGAGCGCGGCCACATCTGGCGAGACATCGCTGATGCCATCATCGGCGTCGTTGTAGCTCGCGCTCGAACGAATCGTGTCGTCCTTGTGGGAACGAGCAACCTCGTCGGCAATACGCGATGGGCCGGAGCCAAGCTGCTGCCGTGCAGCGCGCACTGGTCCACGACCCTCTGAGCTGCGTCGCTCGGTGGCGAGATATTCAGGAACGCCGCCTGGCGCACCATCATCAGCGTCGTCGAGCGTCATTGTCTCAATGCCGTCGAGTGAATCGCCGCCAACTCCGCCACGACCACGACGTCCGCGACCGCCGCGACGACGACGACGACGTGGGCCGTCCTCACCGAACGCAGCTGCGCCTTCATGATTGTGTGGGGATGGCTCAGCGCCTGCGGCAAGATCGTCTGGGCCGAGATCATCAAGCGTCAGTGTCTCAATCGAATCAGCGTCAACCATCGTGTCGCCAACGCGGATTGTCGACGAGCGGCGCACCGGTGTTCCGGTACGTGGTGCTGCGGTCCGTGTGGTGCGTCCGCCGCGAACTCGTTCGCGCTCAGGCGCTGCGCCAACGCGACGTGGTCGTGCTGGTGCCTCGGACTGCTTGTCGGGAACCTCTGTCATGGAGAGATCCTCTTCGCCCTCTGCGGCAACGCGGCGACCACTGCGGGCGCCGGCCTCAACCTTGGCGATCGTGGTGATCTCAATGAACTGGTCAGCAACTTCAACGAGGTCGCTGCTGGTATTTGCGCGGAAGCTCACGACTTCAACGCGCACGCCCATGTCTTGCACCGCACGAATGGCTGGTGCAAAGTCGCCGTCGCCCGAAATGACAACTGCGATGTCGAGCTTTGGTGCGAGACGCACAAGATCAACCACGAGTTCGATGTCAAGGTTCGCCTTGAAGCGACCGTCGCCGTACTTGCGAACGTCCTTGCTGACAACCTTGTAGTTGTTTCGCGCGAGGAAGTTGTGGAAGGCCTTCTGGTTCTCGTTGTCTGGATCAAGGCCGGTGTAGGCGTAGGCGCGAACAAGATCGCGGTTTGCCGTAAGGGTCTTGAGGAGCGTGACGTAATCGATGTCAACGCCTGCAGCCTTTGCTGCGTAGAAGACGTTTGCGACGTCTACGAAAATAGCGACATTACGTGCCATTACTTTGTACCTCTGGTTTCTTAGTAGATAACGTGGCGTGCGCTGCTACGACGGGGCTGGGCCGGTATCGGCCACCTGCCCGCGCGTCGGAGCGCACGGCTGCACCTAGACACCCTAGCAGGTTGGGGGTGGCGCCTCTCTATTGAGCACGAATCGTGCTTAGCGGTCGTCCCGCGCGTCGACGATCTGGGCCACGCCTGAGATCCAAACGCCGAGCGCGATAAGGGTGACCCAAAGTCCAGGGGCGTGGTCGATACCGAAGACGGAAGCGAGGGGTAGGTCGTAACCAGTTGCGGTCACCGCCGCACCAATGAGGGTGGCAATGAAGCCGAGTGAGGCAACCGTTACGAGCCCCACATGCACAGGCCACCAATCAAACCGGAGCTGCTCGCCAAAGGCATCTGGCGCGATCAACAAGAAGAGTGTGGTGAGCGCAACAAAGAACCCAATCGCGCCGTAGGTGTCGAAGGCGTTCCCCACCGTTGCCGGCACGCCAGGGGCGGCGAGCGTCCACCAGGCAGGCAGCGCGCCGAGCACCACGCCTGCGGCACCGATGCCGCTCAGGCGTCGACCACTGCTGCGCCGGAAGAGATCTCCTGAGGTCGACTGGATGCGGCCGATCGGCTTCACCCAACTACTCCTTGCCGAGGATCGAGGTGTACATGGAAGGCTTCAGGACGCCGACGTAGCGCAGGTTGCGGTACTGCTCGCCGAAGTCGAGCCCGTAGCCGACGACGAACTTGTCGGGGATCTCGAAGCCCATCCACTCGACAGGGATCTCGACGACTCGTCGTGCCGGCTTGCTGAGCAGGGTGACGATCTTCACCGAACGCGGGTTCTTCCCCGCAAGGTAGTTCGTGAGGTAGTTCAGGGTGATGCCAGTATCGATGATGTCTTCGACGATCAGCACGTCGCGCCCTTCGATCGTGCCCGAGAGATCCTTCAGGATGCGCACGGTGCCGCTCGACTCGGTGCTCTTGCCGCCGTCATACGACGAGACCTCCATGAGGTCAATCTGCACGTTGCCTGGAATAGCGCGCATGAGATCGGCAACGAAGACGATGGCGCCCTTCAGCACGCTGACGAGGACCAGTGAATCGTTCCCCGCATACGCCGCGCCAATCTCTGCGCCGAGCTCGCGCACTCGCGCGTCAATCGCCGCTTCGGTAATCAGTACCGACTCGATATCGTCGTGCGGGTTCTGGCTCGCCGCCATGGTTGCTCCTCCCGACTTGGCGCCCCGACTGGGGCTTGCCGCTTTGCGTCTGAATCGTAGCATCGCAGCGTGATCGGATACTCTCAGGGGGTATGGCAGAACATGTCGGGCACAGCTACACAAAAGACCGCAAGGTCCTCCTTAATCGTTTGCGGCGACTTGAGGGACAGGTGCGCGGTATTGCGCGCATGGTTGACCGCGAGGAGTACTGCGTCGACATCCTGCAGCAGACCGCCGCACTCCGTGCCGCAGTCGATGCGCTTGGCCTCTTGATCCTTGAAGACCATATTCGCGGCTGCATGAAAGATGCGGCAGAGAAGGGTGATGCCGAGAAGTCTATTGAAGAGGTGCTCGACGTCGTGCGTCGCTCCATGGGTCGACCGGCACGGAGCGCAACGCCAAAGAGTGGAGCTACGGACTGAGCCCCGACACAACGCCTCCTGAACGCGCGCCGCTTCCCACTGATCCGAGTGTGCTGCCACCAACCGAACGCGAAACGCTCGACGAGCTTGCGCGCCAACTGGCTGCTGCCTCACTACCAGAACTTTCTGCTGCTGAGACTGCAATCTTGACTGCACACCTTCGTCTACTCGACGCATGGAACCCGGCAATCAACCTCACGCGCGTCAGCGATCCACTCGAGCGCGCAACGCGACACTTGTTGGATTCACTGGTTGCTGCTCCGCACATTGAGCGCCTCCTCCCTGGCGGCCGCGGCAAGATCGCCGACCTTGGCTCTGGTGGTGGCTTCCCTGGCGTGCCGTTAGCGGCGCGGTTGCTTTTGCGCCACGCGGAAATTTCAATGACGTTGGTTGAATCGATCGGTAAGAAGGCGCGCTTTCTTGAAGCGGTCACTGCAGCAAGTAGGCTCGCACCGCGACTGCGCGTCGCTCATGCGCGCGCCGAAGATTTGGCGCACGGGGGCGGCGTTCGGTTTGATCTGATCACTGCGCGAGCGATCGCGCCACTGAGCGAATTGATTCGACTTGCCGCGCCGATTCTCACGCCAACCGGCTCGCTGCTCGCATGGAAGCGTGCGGGAGAGGGCTGGGATGCAGAGCTGAGCACCGCCTCTTCGTTCATTGGATCCAGTGCAATTGAGGTGATTCCGGTGAACGTGGCCGCGCTAGAGGGGGCGCTCCTTGTGCGCGTTACTCCGCACGAATCTGAACGGGTGCGAGCGCGGGTATAGGATTAGGGCAATAGCAACCGATCAGGAGACCCTGAATCGACGGGAAAGGTGCAGTGAAGCGCGATGAGTCCTGACCAGCAGAAGGCGAAGCCTGACTGGCACCACAACCACAATGGCGAAGAGCTCTTTGTTGAGCCACAGCCAGATCATCTCGTTGCTTCGGAGGCTGGGAGTACTGCTTCAGATCTCGGCGTGGTCGGCGAGGCTACCCACGCCGCGAAGCGGGCGCTCTTGGGCCGACCCCTCTCTAATGCGGAGGAGGGCGAGCAGCGCCTCAGCCGCAAGCTCGCGCTGCCGATCTTCTCGTCAGACGCGATCTCGTCGAGCGCCTACGCCAGCGAGGAGATCTTGTTGGTGCTCGCCGGCGCTGGCGCCAGCTTCCTGGTCTACGGGCCAATCGTTGCCCTCGGCATCGGGCTGCTGCTCGGGCTGATCGCCATCAGCTACCGACAG
>JBAXLC010000007.1:0-18190 GCA_037135015.1 bacterium
ATAGATCGAGTCAAGCCGATTCGGATTCACCAACCAGGCGGCCTGCGCCGGTTCTGGTGGTACAGCGTGGTGATCGATGAAGCCAACAAGAATCCCTACCTCGAGCGCCTCAGCGACACGTGCGCGGTCAGCGGTACCGCAGTCAACTGCGAGGATCAACTCAACACCATCTTCGAGTGCAGCAGCGATCGCCCCCTCGGGAATGCCGTGACCATCGCCGTCGCGTTGCGGAATGTAGCCCTCGGCGATTGCGCCGATAGCACGAAGAGCTCGAATCATGATCGCCGCTCCAGTGAGACCGTCGGCATCAAAGTCGCCAACCACAAGGACGGGCTCCCCCTCTGCACCGGCGGCACGTAGGCGCGCGATGAGGCCGGTTGCATCGGGCAGGAGGTGCGGATCGTGCAAGGTTCGATCATTGCGATCCAAGAATTGGCGCGCGTGCACGGGGTCAGCAAGGCCACGGCTATGCAGGAGCGTTGCGAGCGAGAGGTGCAGGTGCTTCGGGATCAGCAGGTCTGCGAAGAGTTGGAGGAGCTCTGTGCTCGCCTGGAGTTCGCCGTCGGCGGCAGGATGAAGGGTCGCGACCGGCTCCAGGCGCCAGGCCCGCGCTGGCACCCTACGCCGTGCGGGTTCGAGCCGCTGCCGCCTTGCGTGCCTGCGCGCGCTCCTCCCACCAGACGAGCAGTGGGCTGGCATTAAAGATCGACGAGTACGTACCGGAAAGGATGCCGACAAAGAGGGTGAGCACAAAGGTGCGAATCGATCCCCCGGCAAAGACGAGCAGGGTGAGCAACGTGATCAGTACGGTGGCCGTGGTGTTGAACGAGCGACCCAGCGTCTGCACGATCGAGTGGTTGACGATATCGCCGAATGGAGCGCCAGCATGGCGGACGAGGTTCTCGCGGATGCGGTCGAAGACCACAATCGTGTCGTGCACCGAGAAGCCAATGATCGTGAGCATGGCGGTCACAAAGAGGGCATCGATCTCGATCCCGGCAACGGTGCCGGCGATGGCGAAGAAGCCGATCGTCACGATGACGTCGTGGAGGAGTGCCGTGAGGGCCGCAAGACCAAAGCGAAGATTGCGGAAGCGGTAGGTCATCCAGAGCAGGATCCCGATTGAGCCGAGTACCACGAGCAGGAGTGCCTGTTGCGTGAGGTCTTGGCTGATGACGGGTCCTACGGTGGAGACGGAACCCTCTTGTGCGATCGGTCCGATCGCCCCAATGACAGCCTCGCGAATCGCCTGAAGCTCAGCCCCCGCATTATCAATCTGATCTTGGCCAGCCTGCAGGTCAAGCGGCTTCGTGCGCACGATCAGGAAGCCAGTTCCAGCCTCGGTGACCGTCGCCTCCTCGTGCCCGGCGCTGGCGACCGCCGCCTGCACCACTAGCGGATCGGCAGGGCTCTCTGGGCGGAACTCCCAGATCGTGCCGCCCGTGTAGTCGATCGAGAACTTCAAGCCAATCGTCCCGCCCGAGAACGGGGTCGCGAGTGCGAAGAACAGTCCAGGGATGGTGATCAGTAGCGAGAAGAGGAAGAACCAGCGCTTGCGCGCAATGATCTTATCCATGGGTCACCCCTCGCTCAAGGGTATCGAGATCGCCACGTGCTACACCGTAGAGATACGGTGACGAGAATCGTTTACGCGCGATTACTGCGCGCAGGATCAAGCGTGTCACCGTCACCGCGGTGAAGAGCGAACAGAGCACCCCGATGATGAGCACAAGAGCGAAACCCTTGATTGTTGATGACCCGAAGTAGAAGAGGATGAACGCGGTGATCAGGCTTGAGACGTTCGAGTCAAGAATTGAGTTCCAGGCTCGGCTGAATCCGGCCTCCACTGCCGGAGCAATCCCCTTCCCAATGCGCAGCTCCTCTTTGGTGCGCTCAAAGATCAGGATGTTCGCGTCTACCGCCATGCCGATGGAGAGTACGAAACCGGCGATGCCGGCGAGCGTGAGGGTTACCGGGATCAGACGGAAGATTGCCAAAACAATGATCACGTAGAAGAGGAGGGCGATGTTAGCTACGGCGCCCGCCAGGCGATAGTGCAGGAGCATGAAGAGGAAGACCAGCAAAATACCAACCGCACCAGCGAAGAGCGCTTGGCCGAGGAACGCTGCGCCGAGCGTCGCCTTTACATCGGTGACGCCAATCTCTGCAATCGGGAATGGGAGCGAACCGAACTTGAGGATCGTGACTAGGTTGGTTGCCTCGTCGGCTGCGAAGCCGCTCGCGCCGCCGCCCGAGATCTGTGCTTCGCCGCCCGTGATGGCACTCTGAATGTAGGGGGCTGATTTCACAGCTCCGTCAAGAACGATCGCAAAGTAGGAGCCGATGTTTGCCTTCGTCCAGGTTGCAAAGAGATCAGAACCCTCGGACTTCAGTTTGAATGAGACGACGCGCTTTCCAGAAGAGTCAATCTGCACGGCTGATGAGTCGATTTGATCGCCCGAGAAGAGGGCCTTGAGCGTGGTATCAGTCAGAGTTTCGCCCTGCGCTGGTACCGCCTTCGTTCCTTCCTTCGCCTGGCCTGTTGCGGAGTCAAAATATCCGTACACATCGCGTGGGAGCGGAACGAGATCGAGTCGGCCGGTTGTTCCGAGGAGGGCGCGGATCGAATCGGGATTCGTGACGCCAGGGAGCTCGACCACGATGCGGTCGGTCCCCTGCGTCTGCACGAGCGGCTCCGAGACGCCAGTGCTGTTGACGCGACGCTCAATGATGTCGCGGATGGTGGCGAGATCTGCAGCGGTGGCGCTCACGCCGTCGACTGGCTGCACCTGATACTTGACGCGCAGTCCGCCGCGCAGGTCGAGGCCGAGCTTGGTCTCGATTGGGCGGGTGGCGCCAGCAGTCCCGCTCGCAGGCAGGCTGAGATTTGGGAGTAGGTCGATAGCCAGCGCCAATAGGGCTGTAGCCAGAATCAGGTACGGGGTGTACTTACGCATTGTTGAGAATCCTAGCAGGGGTGCCCGTCAGCACCGTTCAACCACGATCTGCGGCGAGGGCCGCCAGAATCCGTGCGGCAAGGGCGTCATCTACCCCTGGGACCTCGGTGAGCGCCTCAACTGGCGCGGCGGCGATCCCTGCCGCTGATCCGAACCTCCGCAGGAGCGCCTTTCGCTTTGTTGGGCCGAGCCCCCGGATGCCGTCGAGGCGGCTTGCCGTTGCCGCCCGACTGCGCAGAGTGCGGTGATAACCGATCGCGAACCGATGCGCCTCGTCGCGAAGTCGCTGCAGGAGGCGCAGCCCCGGGTCGGTGGCGGGAAGAAGGATCGGCGCAGAGGCGTCGCGCAGCCAGAGCTCTTCGCGCTCCTTGGCGAGGCCAACGAGAGGAATTGTTAAACCTGCGGCATCCAGGACGGCGGCGGCGGCAGAGACCTGCCCACGACCACCGTCGATAACGAGAAGGTCGGGCAGGCTCCAGGCGCGTGACTCAGCCTCACCACTCCGTTGGGTGCCATCCGCCGCAGATCTAGCGAAGCGGCGCGTGAGTGCCTCCGCGTGCGCTGCGAAGTCATCCTGTCCTGTCACCCCCTTAATACGGAAGCGGCGGTACTCCTTCGGCGCCAACTGACCCTCGTGCGCAACGGTGAGGGAGGAGACGGTGAATGCCCCCTGGATGGTGCTGACGTCAACGCACTCAATGCGCGCCGGTGATGCATCAAGGCTGAGCGCGACGGCGAGCGCCGAAAGGGCGGCGTCGGCGCGCTCTCGATCGGCATCCTCTTCGGCCTCGCGACGAATGAGCCACTCCTCTGCGTTGCGTTCGGCCAGCCGCAGGATGCGCGCGCGATCGCCACGCTGTGGCACGCGCATCTCGACGCGACCCTCGCGACGCGCCGAAAGGAACTCAAGGATCTCTGGCTCGCTCACCTCCACAGCAGTCGCGATCGAAGGTGGGATCTCTCCTGCACGCGCGTAGTAGCTTGCGGCAAAGCCTGCAAGGAGCTCTGCATCGCCTGAATCCCCCGCCTCGACACGATGAACGTCGCGTCCCACCAGAGCCGAATCACGAATCTGGAAACAGGCAATGGCAACGTGGCGCCCGTGGCGCGCGATTCCCAATACATCCTCATCGGCTCTCCCTGACGTCGGCACCTTTTGCTCGTCGAACGTTGTCTCAAGGGAGAGCACCGCATCACGAATACGCGCGGCGTCTTCAAAGGCTTCGCGCTCTGCGGCAGACTCCATGCGTGTGGTGAGCATCGTGATTGCGGCACGGGAGCGGCCACCGAGGAAGAGTTGTACTCCGTCAATCTCACGCTGGTAGTCGGCGACCGGGATGTTGCCGAGACAGGGTCCCTGGCAGCGCTTCAAGTCGTAGAGCAGGCAGGGGCGCTCGAGTGCACGCTCCATCGGCTTGATTGCAACCTCGCACGTTCGGAACTGGAAGAGGCGCTTGATCGCCTCCATGGCTGCATTCACCGAACCGGGCGTGGTGTACGGGCCAAAGTAGCGTGAGCCGTCGCGCACGAGGCGACGAGTGCGCTCCACGCGTGGATATGGATCTGCGGTAACGCGAATGTAGGGGTAGCTGCGATCGTCACGAAGACGAATGTTGTACTTCGGGAGATGCCGTCGCACGAGTGTGGCCTCAAGAAGGAGCGCCTCTTTCGTGGAGTCGGTGACCGTCCAGTCGAGGGTCGCAACCTCCGCAATCGCGTCGCGAATGCGGTGTGCGCCTGGCTCACCACCCGCCTGCCAGTAGCTGCGAACGCGTTGGGTGAGATGCGTCGCCTTGCCGACGTAGATGATCTTCCCTGCACTATCCGAGAAGAGATAGACACCAGGCGCATCGGGGAGAACCTTCAGCGCTGCTGCGATTGCGTCGGGGACGCTCGGCGCTGGGAGCCGCTCAGGCGTCATCGCGCGCTCCCGTGCGACCACGAAGTGCCTCGCGGCGATTCAAGATCCGGAGGATCTCGTCGAGCGCCTCGCGTAGCTCGATCACCGCCTCGCCCGAAGCAACATCGGCAAGGCCATCCCCTGGCCCAAGCGCGGCGCGCACGGCGACAACACCCTTGCGCAGGGCTGCCCCGTGCGCATCCCGAAGCTGCGTTGTCCAAGCGCGATACGGCAGGAATCTGGCGCGGGCGCGCTCGTCCACTAGTTCATCAAGGATGCGCTCAAGGAGTTGCGCCGCACGGAGCCCAGCCTGATCGAGTGCGGGATCGGCGTGTCGAGGGAGGTGGGGCTCAGCCATCGCTACTCCAGCGAGTGGATCGGCTCGCCCTTCAGCGCAAGGGCGAGATAGCGACCGGTGTGGCTGCGCTTCACCTTTGCAACCTGCTCTGGCGTCCCCTCTGCGATGAGTTCACCGCCGCGGCTTCCGCCATCAGGCCCAAGGTCGATCACCCAGTCCGCCGTCTTAATTACGTCGAGGTTGTGCTCGATCACGATGACGCTGTTGCCGCCATCCACGAGGCGATGCAGCACATGCAGGAGGCGATCGACATCGGCGAAGTGCAGCCCTGTGGTTGGCTCGTCGAGGATGTACATCGTGCGCCCAGTGGAGCGGCGAGCCAGCTCAGTGGCGAGCTTGATTCGCTGCGCCTCGCCACCCGAGAGGGTCGTTGCCGCCTGCCCGAGGCGAAGATAGCCGAGTCCGACTTCGCTCAGTGTCTTGAGGCGATTGCGGATCGCTGGCACCGCAGAGAAGCGCTCGAGGGCATCCTCCACCTGCAGCTCCAGGACATCGGCGATCGTCATCCCCTTCCAGGTGACCTCGAGCGCCTCGCGGTTGTAGCGCTTCCCCTGGCACGTTTCGCAGGGCACATACACATCGGGGAGGAACTGCATCTCAATCTGCAGGATGCCGTCGCCAGAACAGGTCTCGCAGCGGCCGCCCTTGACGTTGAAGGAGAAGCGCCCCGCTGAGTAGCCGCGGAGTCGCGCCTCTTGCGTGGCGGCGAAGAGCTCGCGGATTGGCGTGAAGAGTCCCACGTACGTCGCGGGATTTGAACGTGGCGTGCGGCCGATTGGACTCTGGTCGATCTCGATCACCTTATCGATCTCGTCGAGACCCGTGATGCGGTCGTGTGCCCCTGGGCGCTCTTTCGCGCCGTGCAACCTGCGTGCGAGCGCCTTCTGGAGAATATCGGTGACGAGGGTGCTCTTGCCGCTCCCCGAGACGCCTGTCACGGCAACAAATTCGCCGAGCGGGAAGGCGACATCAAGCTCGCGCAAGTTGTGCTCGCGCGCCCCCTTGACGGTGATCGCCTTGCCGCTCCCCTTACGACGCGTCTTCGGTACCGCCACAGAGCGGTCCCCACGAAGGTAGGCGCCAGTAATGGACTCCTTCGCCGCGAGGAGATCCTTGAACGAGCCGTTCGAAATCAGGCGGCCGCCATGTTCACCTGCGCCAGGGCCGATATCAACGACCCAGTCGGCGGTACGAATCGTCTCTTCGTCATGCTCAACCACTAGCACCGTATTGCCGAGGTCGCGCAGTCGGATCAGCGTGGCGATCAGGCGTGCGTTATCGCGCTGGTGCAGGCCGATCGATGGCTCATCAAGGATGTAGAGGACGCCGACCAACCGTGAACCGATCTGCGTTGCCAAGCGAATGCGCTGCGCCTCGCCACCCGAGAGCGTCGTTGCCGAACGATCGACGGTGAGATAGTCGAGGCCAACGTCAACGAGGAAGCCGGCTCGCTCGCTGATCTCCTTGATCACCGCCTTGGCGATCGTGCGCTCGCGTTCACCGAGCGCCTTGGAGAGGGTGTTGATCCACGGCACTAGTTCACCAATCGGCATGGAGGCCACCTCGGCGATGTTGCGTCCGTCTACGCGCACAGCGAGGATCTCGGGCTTCAGGCGGCGACCCTTGCAGTCGGGGCAGGGCCTGCTCACCATGTAGCGCTCAATCTCTACCCGCACCAACTCTGAGTCCGTCTCTTTGTGTCGGCGCTCTAGGTTCGCGATGATCCCCTCAAACGCAGCCTTATAGGTGTTGCTGTAGCTCGAGTTCTCATACGTGACCGTGTAGCGATCCTCGCGCTCGGCGTGCAGCAGGTAGTCGAGCGCGCCCTTCGGGAGATCGCCGAGCGGGGTTTTTGGATTCCACTTGTTCGCCTTCATCGCTGCAGTTACCACCTTCAAGTACCAGCTCCCCTCTGGCGAGCGGGACCACGGGATCAGGCCGCCGGTGAGCACCGACTTCTCAGGGTCAATCACGCGCTCCTCATCGACCTCGAGGCGGAAGCCGAGACCGGTGCAGGTCTCGCAGGCACCATGCGGGGAGTTAAAGCTGAACGAACGCGGCTGCAGATCATCAATCACCGTGCCGTCGTAGGCGCAGCCGAGCTTTTCGCTGAAGAGTCGCTCCTCAAAGGTCGGCTTCTCCTTCTCGGCTGGCGCAGGGGCAACAATGGCGAGCCCTTCGCCCAACTTGATCGCCGTCTCCACAGAGTCGGCGAGTCGGCTGCGATCAGGGATCGGAAGTGGCTTCCCCTTCTCATCGACGGGATGCTGCACCACGAATCGGTCCACGATGACCTCAATGGAGTGGCGCTTCTTCTTGTCGAGCTTCGGCAGATCATCGCCGCCGAGGTCGTACTGCACGCCGTCAACGCGCACGCGACTGAATCCCGACTTGCGGGCCGCCTCATACATGCGCTCCCCCTCGCTCTTGCGGTCGCGCAGCAGTGGGCCGAGTACGAGGATGCGCGTACCGTCAGGGAGCTTGAGGATCTCTTCGACGATCTGGTCGAGAGAGACGCGACTGATCGGGCGGTCGCACTTTGGGCAGTGCGGGGTTCCGGCGCGCGCGTAGAGGAGTCGGAAGTGGTCCCAGATCTCGGTGATCGTGCCAACGGTCGAACGCGGGTTGCGCGATGAGCCCTTCTGGTCGATAGAGATGGCCGGCGAGAGCCCGTCAATGGAATCGACATCGGGCTTCTCCATCTGCCCAAGGAACTGGCGTGCGTACGCGGAGAGGCTCTCGACGTAGCGTCGCTGACCTTCGGCGTAGATGGTGTCGAAGGCGAGGCTCGACTTGCCTGAGCCAGAGATGCCGGTGACGACGACGAGCTGATCACGTGGAATGTCGAGATCGATCCCCTTCAGGTTGTGCTCGCGGGCGCCGCGAACGGAGATCTTGTTCTGTCCCACGACTACCCCCTTCGCTTCGGCCGCTCGCCGCGGCGCTTGATCACATTCGGCGTCACGCTCGGATCCCAGGTGCGGCGACGTACGGGCGCCTCAGCCGCTGGAGGCTGACCTGCATCGGGGATCGTACCCGTCTCATCCTCATGCTCGTCGCGCAGGCCTGGGAGCCAGTCGGCGGCGGTATCAAGCGCTGGGGCAAGGAGCGTGTGGGCGGCGGCGCCAATCCCCTGAGGGGCCGTCTTTGCGGCAGTGCCGCGTCGGCTTCCCCCCTGCGCCTCGCGGGCCGCACGCTCTGCCGCCCGCTCAATCGCCGTCGCCGCATCCTCTTCCAGCACCGCCGTTCGGAGCATGCGGATCTCATCGCGGATGGCGGCCGCGCGCTCAAACTCGAGCGCCTTGGAGGCGATCTTCATCTGCGCCTCGAGCTGCTTCACCAGCTTCTCGATCTCGCTGCGGCCAACCTCACTCAGGGCACCGCCACGCTTTCCGCCGGCGTAGGTGTCGGCCTTCTCGGCGACACTCTTGAGCCGATCGTTCAGGTCACGGATCGGCTTCGAGATGGTGGTCGCGGTGATGCCGTGATCAATATTCCACTGCTCCTGAATCGCGCGTCGTCGATCCGTCTCAGAGATCGCCACCTTCATCGATTCGGTCATCTTGTCGGCGTAGAAGATGACCTCGCCGCCCGTGTTGCGCGCCGCACGCCCGACCGTTTGGATGAGCGCCCACGCTGAACGCAGAAAGCCCTCCTTGTCGGCATCCAGAATCGCCACCAGGGTAACCTCGGGAAGGTCGATCCCCTCGCGGAGCAGGTTGATTCCTACGATCACGTCAAAGACGCCGAGGCGCAGGTCGCGCAAGATCTCGATGCGTTCAAGCGTATCGATCTCGCTATGCAGGTAGCGCACGCGAATCCCCGCCTCTTCGAGGTACGACGAGAGCTCTTCGGCCATGCGCTTCGTGAGCGTCGTGACAATGACGCGCTCCTTCTTCTTCACGCGGCCCTGGATGCGCTCGAGGAGATCGTCGATCTGTCCCTTCGTCGGGAGCACGGTGATGTGCGGGTCAACCACCCCAGTCGGTCGAATCAGTTGCTGTACCACCTGCTCAGCACGCTCTCGCTCGTAGCTTCCTGGAGTTGCGGAAACATAGATCGCCTGTCGCACGCTTGTCTCAAACTCCTCAAAGGTGAGTGGGCGATTGTCGAGCGCACTCGGGAGCCGGAAGCCGAAGTCAACGAGGATCTCTTTGCGCGAACGATCGTTCTTGTACATGCCGACAACCTGCGGAATGCTCATGTGGCTCTCATCCACCACGAGGAGCCAGTCAGCGGGGAAATAGTCGAGCAGAGTCCACGGCCGAGAGCCGGGCTCGCGGCGCGAAAGGTGGCGCGAGTAGTTCTCGATCCCTGAGCAGAAGCCAACCTCGCGCATCATCTCGAGGTCAAAGGTGGTGCGCTGACGCAGACGGGCCGCTTCAAGTACCTTGCCCGTCGCCTCTAGCTCGCGGCAACGCCCCTCCATCTCCGTATCTATGTCACGAATCGCCTCAAAGAGTTTCGCCGTCGGAGTTACATAGTGAGTAGCCGGATAGATCGTCATCTCGTTCCGCTCTGCGAGAATCTCGCCAGTCAGCGGATCAACTTCGGCGATGCGCTCTACCTCGTCACCGAAGAACTCCACACGGAGGATCGTCTCCTCGCCGGCGGGCTGCACCTCAAGCGTGTCGCCACGCACACGGAATTTGGCGCGACCGAGGGTGGCGTCGTTGCGCTGGTATTGCAGGTCAACGAGGTGGCGCAGGATGGCATCGCGGCGATACTTCCCCGACTTGCGCACCTTGAGAACGGTAGCGCCATAGTCCACCGGCGCACCGAGGCCGTAGATGCAAGAGACCGACGCCACGATAATCGTGTCGCGACGCTCAAAGAGCGCCTTGGTAGCGGCGTGTCGCAGCTGGTCGATCTCATCATTTCGACTGGAGTCTTTCTCGATGTAGGTGTCGGAGCGTGGGAGGTAAGCCTCCGGCTGGTAGTAATCGAAGTACGAGACAAAGTATTCGACGGCGTTCTCGGGGAAGAACTCCTTCAGCTCGGCATAGAGCTGAGCGGCGAGTGTCTTGTTGTGCGCAAGGACGAGCGTCGGCCGCTGCACCTGCTGGATCACGTTCGCAATGGTGAAGGTCTTCCCTGTTCCCGTTGCTCCGAGGAGGACCTGGTGATGGAGGCCATCGGTGAGCCCTTGGACGAGCTCCGTAATGGCGGTGGGCTGGTCGCCGGTGGGAACGAAGTCGGAGCGCAGGGCGAAGGGGCGCCCCGCCGAGGGGGTCAGTTCAGCCGTAGGTTCAGTCGATGGATTCACCCGGCAAGCATAGGCGGCGCAGCGAGAGGCTCGCCGACTGCACGACCTCAGGGAGTGGGCCGCTCCCGTCAATCGGCACCGCCCCGATCCTTGCCATCTCTGCAGGAATCGCCGCCTGTGCGGCGTTGCGCATCTCGAAGTCATCCGCGCTGCCGCCACGGGTCACAAAGCGCTGGCGGCGGACCGCCTCATCAACCTGAAGGTAGAGAACTCCGTCGAGCACCTCGGCGAGGCCAGAGCGGCCCAGCGCGATCGCCTCAACGAGGAGAAGGCGGACGCCTCGTTCCTCCGCCACTCGGCTCGCCTCGCTAAGCGCTGCGCGAACGACCGGCCACTGGAGCTCCTCAAGGCGGCGCATGACTGCAGGATCGGCAAACGCCCGTGCCGCGAGAGCCTTCGTGTCGAGGGCCCCATCAGCGCGGCGCGCATCAGGCACGGCGGTGAGGATGGCGTCGCGAAGTGACGGTTCGGAGGAACGCGCTGCGCGCAGGAGCGCATCAACATCAAGATGCTCAACGGCTCCCCCGATGGACTCCTGCAACTCGGCGCTCGCAACAAGCGCTGCGGCGAGGCTGCTCTTCCCTGACGCGATAAGTCCACCAAGGCCAACGCGAACAAGTCGACCACTCACTTCGCCACCTCCCCCTCGAGGGCGAGCCATGCCTCTTCAGCCTGTTGGAGCGCAGCCGTAACGTCGGCTAGCTCACTCGCCACCTTTGAAAGTTCGGTATACGAGGCGAGAACGTTCGGGTCAAGCATCGCAAGTTCCAGGTGTCCCTTCCGTAGTCCGTGTCGCTCGAGATCTGCCTCAATGGCAGAGCGACGTCGGCGCGCCTGCTCCTTGCTGAGCCGCTCCGGCTTCGGCACCGCACTCCTCTTGGCCGCGGGCGCCGCAACCTTTGGCTGAGGCTTGGTGAGAACCGTGTGCTGCGTAGTAAGGGCGCTCGGCGCACCGAGACGTCCGGCTACGAGAGCGTCGGCATCCTTTGTGCTCCAGCCGCCGGCCACCGCCTCTCGCCATGCGGTGTACCCGCCGTCAAAGGCGGCGACGACGCCATCTTCAACGACCCAGAGTGAGGTGCAGATGCGCTCAAGGAGTCGACGATCGTGACTGACGACAAGGAGTGTGCGCTCTCCATCAAGAAGGAATCGCTCCAGCGATTCGCACGCATCAATATCGAGGTGGTTGGTTGGCTCGTCGAGCAGCAAAAGGTTTGCGGGCATCAGGCCGAGGATCGCGAGCTCCAACCGGCTGCGCTCACCGCCGGAGAGCACCGCCACCTCTTTCCCGACCGCATCTCCGCGGAAGAGGAACTTTGCGAGATGTGCCCGCGCTTCAGAGACCTCGACGGGTACGGCGGTACGCAACGCCTCAAGCACCGTAGCTCCATGGAGCCCCGCTGCGCGAACCTGGGCGAGATAACCAGGCACCACACCACCGGCAATCTCCACGTTCCCATCGAGCACTGGAAGGAGGCCAGCGATGGTCTTCAGCAGCGTTGACTTTCCAGCGCCATTAGGACCCACGATTCCAATGCGCTCGCCGCGGCGAAGAGCGAGGCTGCGCGCGCGGGTGATCTCCACCTGCGCCGGCTCTCGATACCCGATGGACGCCTCACTCACCCGCAACGGCTCAGCTGGGCCGCGCCCGGCTCCCTCAGCAGCGATCGAGAGTGAGATCGCCTTGCGCTCACGAACGACTGGCTCGATTGCAGCGAGACGCCGCTCGTGCTCGTGCATCTTTGCGTACTTGCGATGGCTGCGATAGGTCTGAATGAGTTCACGCTCGCGCGCGATCTCCTTCTCGCGACGATCTGCGTCGCGCTCGTCCCCCTCATCAGCGGCACCGCGCTGCTTCGAGTAGGCGCTGTAATCCCCACGGAAGCGCGTCACGTGATGGGCGCGGACCTCCCAGACTCGATCGATGACGGCATCAAGGAAGGCGCGATCGTGGCTGGCAACAATGAGTGCGCCTTTGCGTGCGCGTAGCGCACCTTCCAGCCACTCAATCGCCTGAATGTCGAGATGGTTCGTCGGCTCGTCCAGCAGGAGAAGGTCTGGATCGGCGATCACGAGTCGCGCCAGGGCGACGCGGGTCTGCTCCCCTCCGGAGAGGCGTGCAGGAGCCTCGCTGTGCCGTGCGGTTGGGAAGCCGAGCCCTCGGAGCGCCGCACCCACCCGATCTTCCAGGGCATAGCCGTCGGCGGCATCGAACTTCGTCCGCGCCTCGGCGTACTCGGCTGAGGCGGCGCGCCCGTCTAGTTCCATCTCCCGAAGCGCAGCGGCCAGGGAGACGATCTCTGCAGCGCCCCCGATCACGGCCTCAATGAGCGTTGGGGCGTTCAGTAGTTCAGGGTCCTGCGCCGACTCTTGTGCGAGGAGGTTGATCCGGAGCCCCTTAGCGTGTTGCACGCGGCCCTGGTCAGGTGATTCCAGCCCGGCGACCATCTTGAGTAGGGTTGTCTTCCCTGCCCCATTCGGGCCGACGAGGCCGATGCGCTCACCAGCGGCGACGCTGAGTGTCACCTCGTCAAGGATGACCGCGGCACCGATCTCGCGACGAACATCGCTCAACGTGATGATGCTCATGCCGCCTCCCCCTGACGTGCCGAGCGCCGACGCGCCGCAGCACGCTCGCTGCGCGTTGCACCGACCGTCTCTGGGGTCACCCGCTCACTCCAGCGGGGTCCGCGCACGGCGCGCGACGCCACGGTGCGGCCCGCGCCGCGTGGCGGACGCTGGCAGGTGCGGCAGACATGCGTGCCGCGACCCCCCACAACCGAGCGCTGAATTGCTGCACCACAACGGTGACACGGTTCGCCGGTGCGCTGGTAGACATCAAGACGCTCCTGCATCTCGCCATCGCCATCTGGTGCCGTGTAGTCGTTGATCGAGGAGCCGCGGGCGGCAACAGCCTCGCTCAGCACGCCAACGATCGCGAGGTGCAGCGCGTCCATCTGAACGGGACGCAACACATTTGCAGGGGTGAGCGGATGGATCTTTGCGCGCCAGAGCGCCTCGTCGGCGTAGATATTGCCGATGCCTACGATGCAGCGCTGGTCAAGGAGGAGGCTCTTGATGCGTGTTCCGCGATGCGCGATGAGTGAGCGAAGGGCGTCGGCGGTAAACGCCGCCGCGAGCGGCTCAACACCGTGGTCGGCGAGGAGCGGCGGAGAGTGCGGGTCGAGGCTCGAGGCGGCCTCACCATCACTGCGCTGCGCGACGAGCGCAACGCGTCCAAAGGCACGTACGTCTCGGAAGCGAAGCTCACGACCATCGCCCAGCGTGAGCGAGAGGCGCACATAGGGATCTGTCGCTCCCCCCGCTGGTAGCACCAGCAGCTGCCCCGTCATGCGTAGGTGCACTAGTAGAAGGAGCCCGCCGGAGAGCTCCACGATGATCCACTTCGCACGGCGACGCGTGCCGAGAATGCGTCGGCCACAAACCGCATCTGTGAACGAGGGGGCATCGGGGGTCGCTAGATTGCGCTCGCGAAAGACGTTGGCGCCCGTAATCGTCGCGCCACTGACGAGTCGCGCAAGATCACGAACGACTGTCTCCACCTCTGGCAGCTCAGGCACGGGCGGACCACGGCTTCATCTCGTCCCATCGCGGGCCACTCTTCACCTCAACGGTGAGTGGCACATCCAGCGCAAGCGCACCCTCCATCGTGTCAACAAGGATTGGCACGAGGCGATCAATCTCGCCATTGGGGACCTCTAGGAGCAGTTCGTCGTGCACCTGCAGCACGAGTCGCGCCTTGAGGCCCGCCTCTGCAAGTCGTGGTGCCAAACGAATCATGGCGATCTTGATCACGTCGGCCGCCGTTCCTTGAATTGGGTGGTTGATGGCGGCGCGCTCCCCTGCTGCGCGAAGCGCAGGGTTCCCCGCTCGGAGTTCAGGGATTGGCCGCCGTCGTCCGAGCTGCGTCGTGACGGAGCCGTTCGTTCGTGCCTCCTCCTTGATCGTGTCGATGTAGCGACGGATTCCCGGATAGCGCTCGAAGTAGCCGGCGATGAAGGACTTCGCGGCATCGCGAGAGATGCCGGCGCGCGTGGCCAAACCGAAGTCGCCCATGCCGTAGGCGATGCCGAAGTTGACCATCTTCGCCATGGCGCGCTCATCGGCGTCCACGTCGGCGGCTGGCTTACCGAGCACGCGAGCGGCGGTCGCACGGTGAATATCCTCTCCGGCGGCGAAGGCGGCGATCAGGTGTTCGTCGCGGGTGACGTGCGCCAAGATGCGCAACTCGATCTGGCTGTAGTCCGCGGCCACCAGGGTGTTCCCCTTCTCCGCAATGAAAGTATTGCGGATCTTGCGGCCGAGCGCGGTGCGAATCGGAATGTTCTGCAGGTTTGGATCGGTGGAGCTGAGTCGCCCCGTCGCCGCCACCGCCTGCTGGAAGGTGGTGTGCACGCGGCCGTCACCCTCCACGAGCTTCGGCAGCGCCTCCACGTAGGTGCTCTGCAGCTTCGAGACGGTGCGCCACTCCATGGCGATCCCAACGATCGGATGCTCCCCCTGGATCTCTTCCAGCACGCTCGCATCGGTTGACCAGGCGCCCGTCTTCGTCTTCTTCCCCTTCGGAAGGTTGAGCTCCACAAAGAGGAGTTCTCCGAGCTGCTTCGGCGAGCCGAGCGCAACGGGGTGACCAACGGCCTGCTCGGACTCCCGCTCGAGGCGCGCAATCTCTGCAGTAAATGCCGTGCTCAGCTCGCTCAGCGCGGAGCGATCTACGGCGACCCCGGCGATCTCCATGCGCGCGAGCACCTCAACGAGCGGCAACTCGATCTCGCGATAGAGGCGCAGCGTGCCGGCCTCGCGCAACTCTTCGGCGAGAGGGGCGCGTGACGCACGGGTCACTAGTGCTGCGAGGACCGCCTCCTGCAGCGGCTCCAGCCGGTCAGGGAGATCGGCACCGAGTCGTGCGGAGGCAACCTCCACCAGCCCAGGGTTACGCATCGTGACATTCGCGATCCAGGTGGCCAGCGCTACGTCATCGACAAGGTGCGGCGAGGCGTCTGGCCGAATGCTCACCATGGCACCGATCAAGCTCTTCACGCCGAGGCCAGCAATTTCGCGGCCCGACCCTGCCAGAGATTCCAGCAGCGCATGCACCACGGCACCGTCATCGGCAGCGAGAATCGTTCCCGCGTCAT
This sequence comes from bacterium, assembly GCA_037135015.1. GTDB lineage: Bacteria > Chloroflexota > Limnocylindria > Limnocylindrales > Limnocylindraceae > Limnocylindrus. Next base: position 15,641 of record JBAXLC010000007.1, read on the forward strand.
CAACGATGGCGATCGCTAGTTCTGCCTCAGGGCCACGTCGATCTGCCCCCACACCACCAATAGCGAGGTGTCCTTGCGACGAAAGACCACGGAACGCATCTCGTGCCTCGTCTGCGGCGCGCAGGACACGAATCCCCGCGGCGGCGAGGTCGCCACGCTTCACCTGTTCAATCTTGGAGTGAGCATCTGATTCGTCTGTAGAGCTGCTCGCCACCTGGGCCGATCGGCCCGCAGCGGTATTCCCTGCCGTCACCGCATCAAAGTTAAATCCCAGCTGCAGCTCGCTCGTAGGGCTCGCCTTCGGCGCAAACTTTACGACTGGTGCAGCAGAGCCTCGCAGCGCAGCACCCGCTGCCGCGGCGCTGACCGCGGCATTGGCGGCGACGCGATCCTCGCCAGCGAGTGGCGGCAGTCGCTGTGCGAGCGCGCGGAACTCCAGGTCGCGGAAGAGGGCGAGCGCCGCTTCACGGTCATACACCCCAATTTCGCCGCCTGTTGCTGGCAAGACGAGTGGCGCATCGCGATCAATCGTCATTAGTCCCTGCCCAGCAAATGCTGCGTCACGGTTCGCAGCGAGCGACTCTCGGATGCGCACAGACTCGACCTCATCCAGGCGCGCGTAGAGCTGCTCTAGTGAGCCGAAGGTTGCAATCAACTTGGAGGCGGTCTTCTCGCCCACACCTGGAACACCAGGAATGTTGTCGGAACTGTCTCCCTTGAGCGACTTAAAGTCCACCATCTGCTCTGGGGTGAGGCCGTACCGCGCGAAGACTCGCTCTGGATCGTATTCAACGATGGCATCAGCTCCACCCTTGGCGCTGTGCATCAGGTGCACCTTTTTGGTGACCAGCTGCAACATGTCGAGATCGCCGGAGACGATGTGCACCTCCCAACCGTCGCGCTCCGCCGCGGTGGCGATGGTGCCGATCACGTCATCCGCTTCGTAGCCGGTTGCCTCTAGGAGCGGCAGCCCCAACGCCGCGACAAGGTCTCGAACGATCGGCACCTGCGAGCGCAACTCATCCGGCATCGACGGCCGCTGTGCCTTGTACGCGGGGAAGCGCTCATGTCGATAGGTGGTGCCTGGGGCATCAAAGGCCACGATGGCACGCTCAGGATCGACGTCGGCCATCGTTCGCAGCAGGATGCTGGTGAATCCGTACGCCGCATTGGTGAGTTGGCCGCGGCTATTCGTCAGCGGCGGCAGCGCATGAAAGGCGCGATAGATCAGCCCATAGGCATCAACGAGGAGGAGTCGGCGCTTGGTTGGCATACCGCGAGGGTACCGCAGGAGTGCAGAGCCCTTCGGCTAGGCGCGACGCCTCCGCACGCTCACGAACACCACCGCAAGGCTCCCCGTCAGCAGAAGCAGAGCAGCCCCAGAGGCGATGGCGGCGCCATCAAGCGCCCCCGATGCGATGAGCTCGTCGCTCACGGAGTCCGCCTTCACCGCCATTGAGGCTTCGGGTGCCAGGCTCGATGCGAGGGGGATGGTCCCAGCCTCCAGCCGCGCTGCACTCTCGGTGCCACCCGCCAACTGGCCAGCAACACCCCCAAGAAGGAGTGCTGCAGAGAGTGCGGCACCCGCGAGGGCACCACGCGGCGCGGCGCTCACCCAACCAAAGAGGACGGAGCGCCAGCCGCTTGCAGCGCGCTGGGCTCGCGCCTCGGCAATATGCGCAATCTCGCTGCGTACGGCGGGATTGGCAAAGGGATCGCGGGCGCGGAGAGGCTCACTGACGCGATAGGCGCTCAGCGGATCGTGCCCAGGGGTGCCGGAGGCGTTATTCATCTCGCTCTCCCAACGATAACGGGGCGCCAGCGGTTCCCGGCCGCAGGTCCGTGAGGAGGCGGCGCAGCTCTTCCCGCCCTCGGCTGATGCGGCTCTTGATCGTTCCCACCGATACCCCCGTCAGTTCCGCGATCTCTGCATAGTCATAGCCATCGACGTCGTAGAGGAGGATCGCCCGCCGACGCTCCTCGGGAATCACCCCAAGAGCCTTTGCCAGGGCGGCGGCGAGCTCGCTCGCCTCAGCACGCTGCGTCGGGTCAGAGGCCGCTCCCGCCTGCGGCTCGGCCGCAACGCGTTCGCGGTGCGCACCCTCTCCCACCTCCTCGGGCGCATCGCTCGCGAACGGGAGTGTCGGATGCCGGCGCTCACGGCGCATCAGGTCGCGCGCGGCGTTCTCCACGATCCGCACGAACCAGCCGCGAAGGTTGGTCGGCGCGACCCGGTCGAGGGAGCGGTACGCCGAGAGGAGCCCCGCCTGCAGGGCGTCGTCGGCACTCGCCTCGCTCCCCGTGATGCGCAACGCCATCCGCCAGGCAAGGTCGAGGTCGGGGGTGAAGAGGTCGCGGAAGGCATCCTGGGAGCCCGCCCGTGCGGCGGCGAGCAGCGCCGTACGCTCCACCCCCTCGCCTCCGCCTGGTCTGCTGCCTCGTGTCATGTGCCTAGTGTGCCGCGCCGCTAGGATCTATGGGTGCCGAAGTGGCGAAATGGCAGACGCAACCGACTCAAAATCGGTCGACTGAAAGGTCATGTGGGTTCGA
>JBAXLC010000008.1:0-17110 GCA_037135015.1 bacterium
CGCCCCAGAAGATCAGCGACTCGTCGACGCCGACCCGATTTGCGAAGGCAACGTACGAGGTCGTGAGCGCCGCGGTCGCACGAAGCAGGGTGCCCCAGGATGCTGCGGAGCCAAGCCCCTGATCGGCATCCACGCTTGCGCCGCGCGCCGGCCCCGCCGCCACATTAATGAGGAGCTCGGCCCCGTCCTGCGCAAGAATCGCAGGCAGCGTTGGATGCCAGAAGTCCTCGCACACACCGATGCCGATTCCGACATCGCCCTGTGCCGCTGACCCGCCAAGGGTTGCGCGGGTTGCGCGAATCGCATCGCCCGCCGCGAGGAAGCGTCGCTCATCAAAGAGGCCATACGTTGGCAGATAACTCTTGCGCGCCACATGTCGCACCTCACCACCTTCGAGCAGGGCGGCCGCAGCAAAGAGTCGATGATCATCGGTTGACTCAACAAAAGAGACAACCGCAGAGGGCCCCCCGCTCGTGAGCTTCGCCAAGGCCTGGAGGCGTGGATCGGTTCGTCGCATGGCAACCTCTGGCGCGAGGTCTTGCAGTTGATATCCGGTGAGGCTGAGCTCGGGGAAGATCACCAGGTCGGCGCCCGCCCCACGACCCTCAGCGATCTTCTCTTGATGCAGGATGAAGTTCTGCGCAAGGTCGCCAAGCGCCGGGGCAATTTGCGCGAGGGCGAGCACTCTGCGTCGCATCAGCCCCTACTTTTGCAAGTCCCACGTGTGGATCGACCACGCGTATAACGGGCTCTGCAGATCTGCTGCTTTCGTTTCCCAGGTAAATCGGTTCCGAAGCAGGGCGTATCCAGGATCACCCCAGAGGAGGAGATATGGTCGCTCGCTGCGTCGGAGCGATTGAATGGTGGCGTAGATGCCCACGCGTGAACCAATGCTTCCAGCCGATACGCCTTGGGCGAGGAGCTGATCGACGCGAGAGCTCGACCAGCAGACGAAATTCTTCCCAGCCGGTGCCTCTTCGGTTGGGCAGGCACTAGAGGCGAAGATGTCTGAGTCATCGGGATCGAGGCTCCACTGCCATGCACCAAGATAGAGATCAAAGTCGTTTGGATAGCGCAGTCGTGGCGCAATGTCGGTGGTGAACGGAAGCTCGGCGACGGTGAGCGAGATGCCGCACTCTGCCACCTGGTCAACGATCAACTGGGCAGCACGGGTTCGCGCAACCTGACCTTCACGAACGATGATGTCAGCTTCAAGGCGCGTACCTGCGCGAGCGAAGACGCCATCTTCACCTGCGACCCATCCGTCGGCAATGAGTGCGGAACGTGCGCCAGCTACATCGCGCGTTGTCTCGGCTGCAGCAGGGTTCTCAGCTGCCCACGAGGTGGGCGCCACGGTGCTAGAGATCTTGATCCCGGTCTCGTCTGTCGCGCCAGTGATGATTGCCGGAATGTCGACGCACGAGGCGAGCGCGCGACGGAGAACGCTGTTGGCGAAGAGGCGCCCTTCGCGAGTGTTGAACGCAAGGTAGTTGTACCCGCGGAGGGACGCCGTGTGCAGCAGCGTGGCACCGTCGCTCACGCTCAGGCCAGCAACGTCTGCGGCTCGAAGGTCAGGAGCCCAATCGATCGCACTCCCCTGAAATGCCTTCACCACACCCGCTGGCGACGCAAAGATTGTCAGTGTCATCGCCGACATTGGCGGCTCGCCAAGCACGAATCCCTTGAAGACGGTGAGTTGCACGTAGCTCCCTGGCACACGCTCCACAAATTCGTAGGGTCCCGCGCCGACTGGCGCGCTCTGTACGTCGAGGAGTGGGAATCCTGCGGCGAGTTGCCCTTCGGTTGGTGAGAGGAGGAGTCCCTCCAGCGCGGCAAGCCGCACGTAGAGCGCACGTGCGTACTGTTCGTCGTCACGGCTCCCTGTTGGCTCACCAGCACTGTTGAGTTGCGGATACCCACGTGGATCCGGCAGTTCGAGGCCAGCGTCGGCAAGGGTGCGCTCCAATTCGGTGACGCGCGATGCATAGGTGCAGTTTGTGCCTCCCGAGGCTGCACATCCGCCAGCGTCAATATCGGCGGCAATGTTCTCTCGGGTCAGGGAGACCGCGTTGCGATCTGCCGATTGGACCTTGGCTTGGAGCCGAGCCAGTGACGCGGTGAGTGTGGCCTTGGGGAGGATTGGGATCGTGAATCCGCGCGTCTGCCAGGGTGCCCACGGTGACTTCAAGGTAAAGGTCAGCGCACCATCTGCACCCGCCTCCACAGCGACCAGGTGATTCCCCACCACCGCACAAATGTCGCTCACGAGTGGGCAGCGCGTGGAGGCTGCGAGTTCATAGGTGAACACCACATCGTCGGCAGTCAGTGGTGATCCATCGTGGAAGGTGAGCCCTGAGCGCAGCGTGACGCGCCACTTGGTGCCGCCGGCCGCACTCGAGGCATCGCCATCGGCAAGCACGGGGATGGGCGCGAAGGTGGCATCAGCGCGGTAGAGGCCAGCGTGGACCATGGAGCCCACGAGGGCGGAGGCGTCGTCGGTATAGGCGAGCTCTAGGCCGGCGGGCTCGCCGACGATCCCCACGCGAATGGTGCGCGCAGAGAAGACGCTACAGCCAGAGAGCAGGGTTGCCGCTAAGAGAGCTGCCGCAAGGATCTTTAGGCTCCGATGCATCGGCATCTCCCCTCTCGCTCTCTCATGGATCGGCGGGTGCCGATCTCTCCACAGGATAGGGGGTCGCCGTGCACTTTTGTGGCGGGGCGACCCGCCCGCACGAATCACCTATGCAGCGAGGGCCGCGTAGGCGCGCTCAACAAGGCCGCACTCTGTTTGAAAGTCCAGAAGGGCAATCGCCTCATCCATCGGCACCCAGCGCACCTCATCGAACTCGTGATCCCACTGATCGAACGATCCGCCGATCGCCTCCATCAAGTAGTAGTGCACTGTTTTGTCGATGCGCTCTCCACCGCGCGTGAACGAGTAGTGAATTGCATCAAAGTACGAGAGGATCTGCACCTCAAGGCCGGTCTCTTCGCGCACCTCGCGAAGCGCCGTCTCCTCCCGAGATTCGCCCTCTTCCGGGGTTCCCTTCGGCAGCGACCAGACGAAGCCGTCGCGCTCTCGGCGACGGCGTCCAATCACGATCTCTGGTCGGCCGCCAACACCTCGAATCACCAGGCCTCCAGCCGACATTGCGCTGCGGCGTGTTGCTCCCATGCGCTGCTCCCTCACCTAACCGTTGGGCGGGCGGCCGGGGCCGTACCCGCAATTGAGGCGATGGTAGCCTCCGCAGGGGCGGCGCGCTGCTCAGGCGCGGGCGCTACCCTAGTCGCACGCGTGGCGACGCAGCAGCGGCCACGCACAACAAAGAGGAGGCCCTGTGGGAGACCACTTCTCGGCGCGACGCTCGCTCGGCGCAGGCCTCCCTGATCGCATTGCCCTCGAACTCCTCCCTCAGCCCGCTACCCCCTGGGCCCAACTTCCGCTGGTGTTGAAGATCCTTATTGAGGGCGCGGCCCGACGCTCTGGCGATGGCTTTGTGCAACCAGAGGACCTGCACGCCTACCTGGCCTGGCGACCGGGTGCCGGCGCCTCGGCGACCGGCGATGAGCGCGAGGTCCCATTCTCCCCTGCACGCGTCGTGTTGCAGGACTTCACCGGCGTGCCCGCCGTCGTTGATCTTGCTGCCCTCCGCAACGCAGCCACTGAGCTGGGCATCGATCCACATCGCATCAACCCACAGGTTCCCGCCGATCTGGTGATCGACCACTCGGTGCAGGTTGATCGCTGGGCAACGCGCGAAGCACTCGAGCAGAACGTGGCGAAGGAGTACGAGCGCAACACCGAGCGCTATCAGTTGTTGCGCTGGGCGCAGGGTGCCTTCGACAAGTTCCGCGTCGTTCCACCCGGAGCGGGCATCGTGCACCAGGTGAACCTCGAGAACCTCGCCACCGTTGTGCGCGTTGAAGAGGTTGACGGCGCACCACTCGCCTTCCCCGACAGCTGCGTCGGCACCGACTCGCACACCACCATGATCTCGGGCCTCGGTGTGCTCGGCTTCGGCGTCGGCGGCATTGAGGCAGAGGCGGTCCTGCTCGGCGAACCGCTCTTCTCGCCCATTCCAACCATCGTGGGCCTACGACTCACCGGGCGGCTCCCTGCTGGCACCACCGCAACCGATCTTGTCCTCACCGTCACGGAGCGACTCCGCGCACACGGCGTCGTTGGTGCCTACGTTGAGACGTTCGGCGATGGGCTGGCGACAATCTCGCTCGCAGACCGCGCGACGATCGCCAACATGTCACCCGAGTTCGGCGCTACAACAACACTCTTCCCGATTGACGAGATCACCCTCGACTATCTGCGAACGACGGGGCGCAGTAGCGAGAGCATCGCCCTTGTTGAAACCTACGCAAAGGCGCAGGGGCTCTGGCGCACGGCTGGCGCAGAGCCGCTCTACGACGCGATCGTGCATATCGACCTCGGCGAGGTGGTCCCATCGTTGGCTGGACCGCGACGGCCACAAGACCGAGTGCCCCTGCCGAACCTTGGTGCGAGCTTCGCCGCCGCCTACCCCGATCGCGCCGGCGCAGCCGCACACCACGCCACCGCCACGGCAACGAGCGGCGCATACGAGCTGCATGATGGTGCCGTTGCGATTGCCGCGATCACCTCGTGCACCAACACCTCAAACCCGTCGGTGATGATCGCCGCCGGTCTCCTCGCCCAGCGTGCCGTTGCGCGCGGCATGCAGGTGCCAGCGTGGGTGAAGACGAGCCTGGCGCCAGGCTCCAAGGTCGTCACCGCCTATCTCGAACGCGCGGGGCTCCTTGCGCCGCTTGAGGCGCTCGGCTTCAACGTCGCTGGCTACGGCTGCACCACCTGCATCGGCAACTCTGGCCCACTCGACGCAGGCGTCTCGGCCGCAATCGAAGCAAGTGACCTCACCGTTGCCGCCGTCCTCTCAGGGAACCGCAACTTCGAGGGCCGCATCCACCCGTCGGTGCGCGCCGCCTACCTCGCCTCTCCTCCACTGGTTGTAGCTCTTGCACTCGCCGGGCGCGTCACGCTCGACCTCACGCACGAGCCGATTGGCAACGACAAGAGCGGCACCCCCGTCTTCCTGCGCGACCTCTGGCCAAGCGACGACGAGATCAGCACCGCAGTTGCCGCCGCCGCCGACGCCTCGCTCTATCGCAGCAGCTACAAGGATCTCTTCGCTGGCGACGCACGTTGGCAGAACCTTGCAAGCCCAACAGGCGAAACGTACGCATGGGATGCGAGCTCAACCTATGTCTCACGACCCGCCTTCACGGAGGGGATCACCCCTGAGCCGCAGCCGATCGCCGACATCAGCAACGCACGCGCCCTCTTGCTGCTGAGCGACTCAGTAACCACCGACCACATCTCCCCCGCTGGGTCGATCCGCATCGACTCCCCCGCCGGCCGCTGGCTCATTGAGCACGGTGTCGCCGCTGGCGACTTCAACTCCTACGGCGCACGACGTGGTCACGACCAGGTGATGATGCGCGGCACCTTCGCCAACATTCGCCTGCGCAACGCGCTCGCCGGCGGCACGGAGGGCCCAATCACTCGCCACCACCCATCGGGCGAGATCCTCGCCGTCGCCGATGCCGCTTCGCGGTATCAGGGCGAAGGGAGCAATCTGATCATCCTCGCCGGCAAGGAGTACGGCTCAGGCTCTTCGCGCGATTGGGCCGCCAAGGGGACGCGCATGCTCGGCGTACGCGCCGTAATCGCACAATCCTACGAGCGCATCCACCGCTCCAACCTGATCGGCATGGGCGTTCTGCCGCTCCAGTTCCTGCCTGGCGAAAGCGCTGAGACACTCGGCCTCACCGGCACTGAGCGCTTCGATATCGCCGGCATCGGTAGCTGCACCGCACGCTCAGAGATTCGCATCAGTGCGCAGCCCGTCGACGACACCGATGCCCCAACCGGCCCTGCCAAAGAGTTCTCAGCGCTCGTGCGCCTCGACGGCCCCAACGAGGTGAACACCTACCGCAATGGCGGGATCATGCCGGCGGTGCTGCGAAGGATGGCCAAGAGCAGCTAGACACGGCGTGAAGATGGTGGGCGATACTGGACTCGAACCAGTGACCTCACGGATGTGAACCGTGCGCTCTAACCAACTGAGCTAATCGCCCTAGGGCGGAGATTCTACTAGGTTCGCTGCTACAAGTTCGAGACGATCACGTCGCGGAGCAAGTTCAGCACGACCATCGTGACGAGTGGTGACCAGTCCACGCCACCAAACGTTGGCAGGATCCGACGGGCTGGGGCAAGGATCGGCTCGCTCATGTCGTAGAGGATGCGCGAGAGCCGACCGTTGGCTGCCGGGTCAAACCACGAGATCAGTACGCGACCCAAGATCACCCACCAAAGGGTCTGGAAGACCAGGTCGACGGCGGTGATCAACGAAAACGGCATGTCTACAGCCTACCCGCGCGGCCCAAAGAGCGCGCTCCCCACCCGCACCTCGGTGGAGCCCTCGCTGATCGCCACCTCGAAGTCGCCGCTCATCCCCGCGGAGCGGAGTGGTCCGAGATCAAGGCCAAGGGCCTTCGCATCAGCGTCGATTTGTGCTGCGAGCGTTCGGAACTGGGCGAAGGTTGGGCGTGCCGCCTCCCCGCCCGCCGTGAGCCTCCCCACCGTGAAGAGTCCGGCCAAGGTAACTGGGGCACCTTTAACGATTGCGGCGATGGCGGGGAGCGCCGCGCGAAGGCCCTCTGGGGTGAAGCCCGACTTAGCCGGGTCTTCGTCGACGTTCACCTGGAGTGCGATCTCGATCGGTTTGGCTCGCTCAGTGGCGAGTGCGGCGATGCGCTCCAGCAGATCAACGCTCCCGACGGTGGCGATGCGGTCCGCAACCTCCATCGCGCGTCGCGCCTTGTTGGACTGCAGTGGTCCGATCAGGACCCAGGTGAGGTTCGCCGCGGGTCGCAGCGCTGCAACGGCGGCACGCTTCGCTTCAAGCTCTTGGACACGGTTCTCACCGAACAGGGTGCAGCCAGCGTCGACGATGACGGCGATCTGCACGGCGGCGACACCCTTCGTGACCACCATCAGTTCGGCAGAACCAGCAGCACGCACGCGCGTGAGCAGTTCGCGATAGCGAGTGGTGAGGTCAGCGGCGCTTAGCATCGTCTGGGGTTACCCCCAGCAACTAGAAGATGCGCTTGCGCGGGCGCAGGAACGCTGGGATCTCGAGGTCGCTCGACTCGACCTCTTCTGGCCGTGGGTCGACCGGCGGGAGTGACTCATCGTCATCTGTAAAGGTGACGGGGGTCGGCTCAGACACTGGTGCTGGTGCTGGCGTATAGGTGAAACTCTCCGTTGGAGTCTCCTGTACGGCGACGCCGTCGCCACGGAGGCTCCAGGCGCCGCTCTCGGTCGCTCGGTATGGGGCACGTGGGCTGGAGGCTGAACCCTGTCGCTCAGCGGAGAAGCCGGTGGCGATGACGGTGATCTGAATCTCATCGCCGAGTGACTCATCGAGCGAGGTGCCGAAGATGATGTTCGCCTCGTCGTCTGCGCGTGCGGTGATGTGGTTGATCGCCTCGTTCACCTCGTGCCGCGTGACGGTGGCGGACGCAGCGACGTTGATCAGCACGCCCGTAGCGCCCTGGATATCGACCTCAAGGAGTGGCGAGGCAATGGCGATCTCGGCGGCAGAGGTGGCGCGGTTCTCGCCACTGGCACGACCGATGCCCATGAGTGCGGAGCCAGCGTCGCGCATGATCGAACGCACGTCGGCGAAGTCGAGGTTGATGATGCCAGGCACCGTAATGACATCGCTGACGCCCTTTACGGCCTGGCGAAGCACATCGTCAGCAATGCGGAACGAATCTTCCATGGAGGTCTGGCGGCTCACGACACTCAGGAGTCGCTCATTTGGAATGATGATGAGGGTGTCAACATGCTTGCGCAGCTCGCTGGCGGCCGCCTCGGCTACCGCAGCGCGTCGCTTCCCTTCAAAGACGAACGGCTTCGTAACGATACCGATGGTCAGGGCGCCAATCTCCTTGGCGATTTTCGCAACAACAGGGGCAGCGCCCGAACCGGTGCCACCGCCCATGCCGGCGGTCACAAAGACGAGGTCGGAGCCCTCGAGGGCGGCGCGGAGGTTCTCAATATCTTCCTGCGCAGCGCGCTCACCAACGGCTGAGTCGCCACCGGCGCCAAGGCCACGAGAGATTCCGTCACCAATACGGATGCGGGTTGGGGCGTGGGACTTCACCAACGCCTGGGCATCGGTGTTTACGGCGATGAATTCCACGCCGAGGAGCTCGGCACGAATCATGCGGTTGACGGCGTTAGATCCTGCGCCGCCGACACCGACGACGCGAATGAGCGCGAAATTCTCGGTTTGCGCTGCCATCGACTCCATGCCCTCCGGACCTGTTGCCTCGACTCTGCGCCGCCCGGGGCTAGCCCCGTTTAGACGACGCCCTCCCGTCGATCCCGCGAAGTGTAGCAGCGCCCCGCCCGCTGTTCGCGGCCGGTTGGGTTACCCCCGAATGCGCCCGAATAGACCACGCACCCCGCTAAAGATGCGCCCACCGAATCCTGCGTCTGGCTCCTCGGCGATCCCCGCCTCATCCAGCCCGCGGGCGACCCACGAGAAGAGGCCGAGCACGGCCGCCTGGCCTGGCCCGCGGAACTCGTCGAGGATCCCCAGGAGTGGCCCCGTCGGCGATGCAACGCGCACCGGCGCCTTCAGAATCTCGCGTCCGAGGGCTTCAACGCCCTCGAGTTGCGAGCCGCCACCGGTCAGGACGACGCCTGCGCTAGTCACCTCTGGGCCTGCGCTGGCGATCACCCCTGCGATCAGTTCAAAGATCTCGCTCATGCGCGGCTCAATAATGCGAGCGAGCTCGAGTCGGCCAATGCGCCGGCCGGCTGGCTCGTCAGGAACGTTGTACTGCTCCGCGTCACTGGCGGTACGTGGGTCGCAGGTGCCGTAGGTCATCTTCAGCTCTTCGGCGGCAAGGAGGCTCGTCTTGAGCCCAATGGCCACGTCGCGAGTAATGAAGGCGCCACCGATTGGCAGGACCGCCGTATAGACCACAGCGTTCTGGTGGAAGATCGCGATATCGCAGGTCTCTGCGCCGATATCAACGAGGACCGTCCCCAGCTCGCGCTCGGTCTCGGTCAGCGTGAGCTCCGCAGCGGCGAGCGATGCTGGTACGTAGTCGTCAACCGCGATGCCGGCCGCCTGCACGCACTTCTCAAGGTTCTGCACGGCGGTGCTGCCGGCAGTGATGAGGTGTGCGCGAGCCTCGAGTCGGTAGGCGATCATGCCGCGCGGCTGCTGGATCCCCTCTTGGCCGTCCACGATGTACGACGACGGAAGCACGTTAAGGAGCATGCGAGAGTTTGGCACCTCAATCGCACGGCAGACCTCAAGGACGCGATCTACATCGTCATCACGAATCTCGCGATCAGGGTTGGCAACGGCGACTTGGCCGCTCGTGTTCTGACCTTGGACGTGGTTACCAGAGATGGTGATGGTGGCGTGCTCAATGTGATAGCCGGAGAGGCGCTCAGCGGCGTCAACAGCGGCGCGGATTGCGGCGCCCGTCTTCTCAATGTCGGTGACCACGCCCTTGCGCATCCCTTGGTTCGGGTAGGTCCCCTTACCAATGACGCTGATCGAGCCGTTCTCGCCACCAATGTGCGCAATGGCGCACGAAACCTTCGAGGTGCCGATATCGATCGCGGCGATTGTCGTGTAGCGCTCTTCTGCCATTTAGTTGCCCCCTCCACATTGTGCGCTGATCTTGCGCATCATACCCCTGCTCACCCGAACGCCACGCCCCATCTGCGCCATCACGGAGCGACCGTGGAGGCTGAGGGGCCGGGCGATGGATCAGAGGAGGTTGGGCTCGCGCTAGGGCTTGGGCTGGGGCTCACAGATGGCGACGGTGGTCGCACCCCTTTGGCCGTGTAGGTACCCGCCTGGTCGTCGGCAAGAATGACCCAGCCGATGCGCGTCTCCCGCCCGGCGAGCAAGCTGCGCAGCAGGCGAACCTGCCCCGGGATCATGCTGGTTGGGCGGATGGTGGCGGAGTAGATGCCGAAGACGGCGTTCCACTCAATCGATGGGCCAGTCGCCTCTACGACGAAGCCGAAATCGCTGAGGAGACGGAGCATCAGCGTGGTCGCGCCAGTGCCGAGGTCCGCTGGCGTGAGGGAGGCGAGCCGCGTGGCCACATCGAGCTCGGTCGCCGTCAGTTGCCCAACCGCCAGAAGCGGGCTTCCCTCGCGATCGTCGTAGAGGAGTGGTGCCGCAGCGAGTGCGGCTGCCGCCGTCGGTGCGAGGTTGAGCGTGGTGGTGTCGCCGAGGAGTTCGCCGCTCTCGGTGACGGCGTAGACCAGGTCGCCAATCTGCCAGCGCAGCAGGAGCGACTTCTCGCGTACGCGAATCTGAATGCCATCAGGGAGCCCAGCGCTGACCCGTACCGACGCGACCAGCGGTAGCGCTGCGACCGCCTCCTCCGCGGCGCGAAGGTTCACGGCGAGGAGGCTGCTGCCGATCGGAATGTTCGCCGCCGCGATCACCGCATCGGGATCAAGAAGAAGGGTGCCAGACACCGAGATATGACCGACCGTCGTGAGGTTGGCGCGCGCAGCGACAGGAGGCAGAAGAAACGCCGCCACCAACAGTGCGCCGAGGGCAATCGGACGCAGACGCGCCGCCGCTCCAGGGTTGAGACGAGGGCCTCGCCCCGACCGTTCGCCAGCCTCTTCGTTCGGGCGCCGATTCGGCGCTCCACCGACTGGCGTAACTCCAGCGCGTCGTCGGCGCCCGCCAAGGCCAGGGCGTACGCCGAGCGGCGCCTCACCCGGAGCGAATGGTCGTGCGCCGGCACCGCGATGCTGACCGCGACCTCCAGTTGATGCTTTACGGTCGCTCACTGCGCGCTACGCGGGGCTGGGCGTGCTGCGGCCGCAGCGACAAGCTCGACGCAGAGTTCTGCAAAGGTCGAGCCACCAGACATGACGAGCGCAGGGAAGAGTGAGATTGGCGTGAAGCCTGGGAAGGTATTCACCTCTGAGAGATACCAGTGGCCGGCGCGTTCGCCACTCCGCGCCATCAGGAAGTCCATGCGCGCGAGGCCACGACTTTGGGCCGCGGTGAAGAGAGAAACGGCTGCGGCGCGCATCTCATCGACCACGAGTGCGGGTAGATCGCTTGACGTTGTGGTGCGCGAGATGCCCGGGGCGTACTTGGCGTCGTAATCGTAAAACTCGCGCCCGGGGAAGACCTCGCCAGGGCCGAACGCTTGCACCGTGCCGTTCGTACGCTCAAGCACTGCAACCTCAAGTTCACGGGCGCGCTCCAGATACGGCTCAAGCATCGCGCGATCGCCGAAGCGCAGCGCCTCCTCGACCGCATCGGACCAATCAGCTGACGTGTGGGCGATCTTCATGCCAATTGATGAGCCGTGTGCCGTAGGCTTACCGATCAGGGCCCCTGTTGCGGTGTGCTCGTGCGCAAACGCTGCAATAGAACTGAGAACGCGCTCCCGCCCAGAAGACCATTCGCCTTGCGTGATAACGAGCTCAGGGAGCGTCGCTACCCCATGTTCGCGCGCGAGCGCCTTAAAGCGCGGCTTGTCCATGCCGAGCGCGGCAACGGCGGGGGTATCGCCGACATAGTTCAGCCCAGCCGCTGCGGCCGCTGCGGCGATCGTGCCATCTTCATCGCCCGGTCCATGCAGCGCAGGGATGACGATCGTTGCTGGTGCCGCTGAGGCCACACTCTGGAGATACGTGTCGAGCGCCATCACCTGTGCGCGAACGAGTGCGGGCGCGGTGAGGTCGGTGTATGCACCGCCAGAGAGATCGCCGCGGCGGTGTGCCGCTGGCAACGGGCGGAGCGAGCCATCTCGTGCGATATGCGCCTGGGTGACGGTGAGACCAGCATCGAGAAGAGCGGCGGCAATTGCGGTGCCTGAGATCACGGAGACATCAGACTCCGCGCTCCTCCCGCCGAAGAGCACCAGTACTGGCGGGAGTACGCCGTGCTCACTCACGCGGTGAACTCCCCAATGAAGGCGATCTCGGTCGCGAGGGTGACCCCGCTCTGTGCGTGGACGGCGTCGCGGCAGGCGTCGTGCAGCGCACGGATCTCCGCTGCGGTCGCTCCCCCACGGTTGAGGATCCAGTTGGCGTGCATCTCGGAGACCTCTGCACCGCCAACACGTACCCCCTTCATCCCCGCAGCCTCAATGAGTGCGCCAGCGCTCAGCTCGCCTGGGGGGTTGCGGAAGACGCTGCCGGCGCTCGGAATCCCGAGCGGCTGATGTTCGCGGCGCCAGCGGCGGATCTCTTCGAGGTGCGACTTGATCAGATCTGGCTCGCCTGGCGTCAGGGCGACCGTTACTCCCAGGATCACCTCGCCGCCACCCTCTGCTCGCTTGAATCGCGACTCGCGGTAGCTGAACGCGGCATCGGCGACAGGGATCTCAACCTCGGAGCCATCAGCCCGAAGGAGCGTGACGGAGGTGGTGATCGCGGCCATCTCGCCGCCGTGCGCTCCGGCATTTGCCCAGATTGCGCCGCCGATGTTCCCTGGAATGGCAAGGGCGAACTCAAGCCCGGTGAGCCCCGCCTCGGCGGCGATCGTCGACGCCTTCGCCATGGGGACGCCCGAATCAAAGGAGATCGTTCCCGCTGTCTGATTAGCGTCGTACCCCGCGCTGCGATTGAGGGCAACGATGCCGCGGATGCCAGCGTCGCCCACCACCACATTGCTGCCGCGCCCAAGGATGCGCAACGGCCAGCCGCGCGACGCAGCGAGCCGAACCAACCCACGTAGGGCGAAGCGATCGCGAATGGTGACCATGAGGTCGGCGGGCCCGCCGACGCGCATCGTGGTGTGTTCGGCGAGGGGCTCGTTGCGCAGCACCTTCAAGCTGAGTCGGCGCTCCAGCTCTCGAGCCGCAACCTCGGCGTCGGCCCACGGCTGATGCGTCTGCACGTCGCTCATCCCCGACCGCCAAGCTGTAGCAACTTCTCGGCGATGACTGCTGCGGCATCAGGGTGCGCCAGCGTTGTGGCGGCACGCGCCGCTGTAGCGCGCTGGGCTGGTGTGGCATAGGTCGCCACCGCCGCAAGGAGGCGTTCGGGGGTGAGATCTTCATCGTTGATCAGGGTGGCGGCTCCCGCCGCGGCTGCAGCCTCTGCATTCGCGCGCTGATGGCCACCGGCAAATGGGTACGGCACGATGATGGCGGGGAGTCCAGCGGCGGCCGCTTCGGCAATGGTCGACGCACCGGCGCGTCCGAGCATCAGATCGGCGGAGACGAGTGCCGCCTCCATATCTCCCCCGCCCAGAAATGCGACGGGCAGGTAGCGGTGGCGTACCTCGGCAGGGAGGCTCGCTCGCCGACGCTCCGCATCGGGGAGTCCATCCATCACCACATGCAAGACACTCCACCCTGTGAGCAGTGTCGCAAGCGCACCATCGAGTGCCGTCTCAAATCGACGAACGCGTTGCGAACCGCCGAACACCAAGAGAAGCTGATCGCTCTCGGTAAGCCCACGTGCTGTTCGCGCGGTGGCGCGGGTGATCGCAAGCTCGCGCACCGGGGTGCCAGTCACCGTTGTCTTGTTGCTACTCCATGGCGCGCGCTCCGCAGTCTGCCGCCAGGCAACGGCGCGATGCGAGGCGAGCGGCGCAACAAGGGTGTTAGATCGGCCCGCCTGCACGTTCCCCTCCCAGAGGAGGCTCGGCGTGCGCGTGAGCCACGCGGCGATCAGTGTGGGAATGGCGATGTAGCCGCCAGTCGAAAAGATCACATCGGGTCGCAAGCGACGAATCAGGCGGATCGCCTGCGGGATCGACCAGAGGAGCTTGGCGGCATCCCGCGCAGTTGCGAGCAGCCCCGCACCGCTCGGTCGCAAGCTCGGGGCGGCCAAAAGCGTCAACGGGTATCCCGCCTCTGGAACAAGGCGCGACTCAACGCCACGTGCGCCGCCGAGCCAGCTGATCTCAGCGTCGGTATGGAGTTGGCGAACCGTACGAGCTACGGCGAACGCCGGGAAGAGATGTCCCCCCGTTCCGCCACCCGCGATTAGCACGCGCATCACTACCTCCTGCCTGGCTTGGATCCATCGTCTCACGCGACACCGAGAGGAGCAGCCCAATGGCTGCCATCAGAACAATGAGTGAAGAGCCGCCCTGGGAGACCAACGGGAGCGGCACTCCGGTCACTGGAAGTAGGGCGAGCACCACCGCGATGTTCACGAACGCCTGCCCAGAGATCCAGACCACGATTCCTGTTGCCAGCAGGGCGCCGTAGGTGTCGGGGGCGCGGCGCGCCGTTCGCAGACCACGGAGGGCGATCGCCAAGAACGAGGCGATTACCGTGAGCATGCCGAGCAGCCCAGCCTCCTCGCCGATCACTGCAAAGATGTAGTCGTTCCACGCGTACGGAATGTTGATCCCGCCCAGCTGCTGGGACGATCCGGGACCAGAGCCGAGCGGCCCACCGACCGCCATCGCGATCAGGCCTTGCAGCGTCTGGTAGGTGGAGCCAGTTGGGTCTGAGAACGGATCGCTGAACCCGCCGAGGCGGGCGGCCTGATAGCCGTTGGCCAACATCAGGAGAACGGCCAGCCCTGCTGCGGCGAGCCCTGGCGCCAGCACCCAGCGCAGCGGAACACCTGCAACAAAGAGGAGCGAAAACCCAATCAGGCCGAGGATCGATGCGGTGCCCAGATCTGGCTCAACAAGCACCAGGACAACGGAGAGCGCGATCGCCAAGAGTGGCGAGAGCATTGTTTCGAACGTCTTGCCAATCTCATGACCTCGTCGCGCGAGAAAATCAGCCAGGAAGAGGATCAACGAAAACTTGGCCGCCTCTGCAGCGTGGATGCTAATCGGCCCGACCGAGAGCGAGCGTCGTAGCCCAGCCTCCGTGGGAACGCCAGGGATCAGCACAGCGATAAGGAGGGCGATCGACGCGATCATGGCCAGTGGTGCAATAGAGCGCCAGCGACGGTAGTCGGCAGCAGAGAGGAAATACATGACGGCAAGCCCGATGATCGCGTAGAAGAGCTGCTTACCCCCTGCGCCATAGGCATCGTTGGTCTTGATCAGGCTGTTCATCGCCGAAGCGGAGAAGACCATCAAGACACCGATCCCAACAAGGACGACTGCGGGGAAGAGAATCACCTTGTCTTCGCCTGGGCGTTCAATTCGTAGCGCGCTTGCAATGCGCTGCCGTGTTGAGCCACCACGCTGCGGCGCACTCCCGTTCGCTGGGCGAGCGCCTGGGGTACGTGTCACACCCGGCTGTCGCACGAGTCGGCTCACTGTGTTGCCTTAACCTGCGCGAGGACAGCGGCGCGGAACGCCTCGCCACGCGCACCGAAGGGGTTGTTGTACATGTCAAAACTGGAGCCGATCGGGCTCAGCAGCAGCGTGGCGCGAATCCCATCGGGGCTTGGAGCACCAAGCTCCTGCGCAAGCCGTGCTCCAGCCTCTACGGCACCTTCAACGCTCATCGCACGTTCAATGCGCGTGAGCCCTGCGCCGCGTAAGAGTGTCTCAAGCTCGTCTGCAAGTTCCCCCATCACCACGACGGCGGAGCAGCGTTCGGCAACGATGGGTGCCAGGTCGGTCAGGTCGAGCCCCTTGCTTCGCCCACCGGCAATGAGAATGAGTGGCTTTGGGAACGAACGCACGGCGGCGGCAACAGCATCTGGCTGCGTCGCCTGTGAATCGTTGACGTAGCGAATCCCGTTGATTACGGCCACCGTCTCAAGTCGATGCGGGATGCCAGTGAACGAGCTCACCGCGCTACGGATTGCGTCTGGCGCAACCCCGGCAATAAGCGCCACGCTCACCGCGGCGAGCACATTGCTAATGCTGTGTTCGCCAGGTAGTGCAATCTCGCCAACCGGCATGATGCGGCCACCAGGGCCAGTCGCAGCGACGCCACCGCCAAATCGCGGGGCGCGCGGAACACCAGCGGCAACAATCCACCCATCAACAATCCCGACCCCGCCTGGGATTGGGCTGCTGAGGCGATAGCCGACTGTCTCAACTCGCCCGATTCCCGCATACGCGGCCACCACCGGGTCGTCAAGGTTCACGACCATCACGCCATCATCCGTCATGCGATCTGCGAGGAGTCGCTTGACGCTGCGGTAGGCGCCAACGCTGCCGTGGCGATCGAGGTGATCAACAGTCACGTTCGTAAACACGCCAACATCGACCCCTGAGTGAAGCGATGGGAGCTGGAGCTCTGAGAGCTCAATCACGACACGTGTCTCAACTGGGAGCGTTGTGGCGCGACCGATCAGTGGCTTCCCGTTATTGCCGCCAAGCTCCACTGGATGCGACGGGTCGCGGGCCAGAATCGTCGCAATTAGATTGCTGGTCGTGCTCTTCCCCTTCGTCCCCGTAACGCCGACACGCCAACGGTTACCAAGGAGGCGAAGTGCCCACTCGGGCTCACTGATGAGTACAGGGCCACGGGTGCTGCTCTCGCCGACCAGCGGAATCGCCGCAGCGGCAAAGGCGCGAAGGTCGCGCTCAATGGTGGGGCGCACCGTAGGGAATCCGAGCGTTACCGCAGGGCTATGCACGACCAGATCTGCCTCGGCGAGCAGCGGTGCGAGGTTCTCGGCATTGCCGAACGAGGTGCGAATTGCGCCTCCGGCAAAGGCCTCGGCGGCGCCGACCACGCGCTCAATCGTGTCCGTGTCGTGAACCGTCACGTTCGCACCCGCTGCGGCGGCGAATGCGGCGGTCGCTTGGCCGGTACGCCCGCCACCAAGGATCAGGACGTTGCGCCCACGCAGGCTCCCCGCCGCAATGGCTGGCGCCTCAAGATCGTTCAGGGTGAGGCCGCCGTCGCTCATCCTTGGGCTCGTGTGGCCAGGAAGGTCACGATGCCGAGGATGCCACCGATCGCACCGATGATCCAGAAGCGGAAGGTGATCTGCGTCTCTGCCCAGCCGAGGCGCTCGAAGTGGTGGTGGATCGGCGTGAAGAGGAAGATGCGTTTACCGGTGAGCTTGACGCTCGCCACCTGCAAGATCACGGAGCCGGTCTCCACCACAAAGATGATGCCGATCAGCGGCAGGAGCAGCACGTGACCGGTGACCAGA
>JBAXLC010000009.1:0-15913 GCA_037135015.1 bacterium
ACGAGTTTCGCCGGTCGCGCTCCAGTAAGCGCTGCAATTAGGTCAAGTGCTGCAGAAGAGTAGAACGCACCACCGCGCTCTTCAAGCAGCTTTGGCTTCTCTGCAAGCGTCAGATCTTTGTACATCTCGAGGAGCTGCGCCTCAATGAGGACGACCTCTTCTCCTCTTGTTCCGCCAGTAAGCTGCTCGGCAAGGACCTCGTTCGGCGAAAAGTAGTAGCGCAAGTAGTAACTCGGAATCGCCCGCTCGGTCTCAAGGTATTCGCGAGTCCATCCGGTCATCGCGGCGATCTCATCACCATGCTCAGAGATCAACCTATCAAGCTGCGGAACGCCGTCAAGTTTGATCTCGCGATACCAGGTGCCGTGGTTGAGTCCAGCAGACTCAAGTTCGATGCGTTCAGGTTCCACACCAAAGTGTGCCGCGGCACGGCGCTGCAAACCGATTGCGGAGTTACAGAGGCCGACGGCGCGGTGGCCGGCACTAATGAGCGCCTGGCTAACGATCGATACAGGATTCGCAAAGTCAAGCAGCCACGCCTGTGGACTGCGCCGCGCGAGCTCCTCGGCGATGGCGAGCGTTGGCGGAACGGTGCGAAGTGCCTTGGCCCATCCGCCTGGGCCAACGGTCTCTTGGCCAAGAACCCCATGCGGCAGTGGGATCGACTCATCAATGATGCGGGCCTGCGAGCCGCCGATGCGGTACTGCACCAGACATGCATCAACACCGTCCGTCGCCTCGCTCTGGCTAGTCGTTAGGGTGAGGCGCCCAGCCCAGCCGACGCGATCCAGCATTCGTTGCGCCAGCGCCCCAAGGATCTCGAGGCGCTCAGGGCTGAGATCCATCAGCACCAGCTCGTCGAGAGGCGCCCCGAGCCGGCCGTTGCCGATCCCTTCGATCAGTTCCGGGGTATAGGTGCTGCCCGCCCCAATAATGCCGATCCGCACGAACCCCTCCTCCTGACCCTTGGCCTCTAGGGCGATTCTAGGGGTTAGTGAGGCCGCCGCGAGTTGCCGTTCTCGCACAGATCCACACCGAATTGGCTAATTGTTACAGGATACGTTGCGTCAGGCGCGCCACAGACCCCCAAAAGGTAATCCGAAGCGTATTCATTACTCAGCGTGGCCTCCCCACAAAGGGGTCGGCCCACCGCGGAGTAAAGTGGAGGGGAACATGAAGGTTAAGAGGTGGCGACTGAGCACTGCGATTGCGGTGCTCGCGCTGGTCGTGTCCGCCTGCAGCGGCAGTGCGGCAAGCCCAACCGGGCCTGTAGCGATTACCTGGTTCGTAGGCCTTGGTACTGGTACTGATGCGAAGACGCAGGTCCCAGTCCAGCAGGCAATCGTGGACGAGTGGAACGCTGCACACCCAGAGATTCAGGTGACCCTTGAGGTTGTCCCGAATCCATCAGCAAAAGACACGCTTCTCACGGAGAATGCTGCCGGTAATCCACCAGACGTCGTTGGGCCAGCCGGTGTTGCCGGCTCAAACGGCTTCTACGGAAACTGGCTCGACCTCACTGATTTGATCGCAGAGTCGAACTACGACTTGTCGCAGTTCCCTGAAGCTGCAGTGAAGTCATTTAACGTCGGCGGACAGGGCCAGCTTGGCCTGCCATTCGCCACGTTCCCGTCGATGATGTACTTCGTCCCTTCACTCTTTGAAGAGGCGGGTCTCAACTTGCCACCAACGGCATACGGCGAGAAGTACACGATGCCGGATGGCTCACAGGTTGACTGGAGCTGGGACACCGTTCGCGAGATCGGCATGCTCCTGACCGTTGACAGCGCCGGCAAGAACGCCACCGAGGCGGGATTCAAGCCAACTAAGATCGTGCAGTACGGGTATGGACAGCCATGGAACGGTGCACCTGAGTGGGGCAGCTGGTTCAAGGCTGGACAGTTCCTCGGCAGCGATGGGAAGACCCTCTCCGTCCCAGACGGTTGGGTTGACGCCTGGACCTGGACGCACGACGGAATCTTCAAGGATCACTTCATTCCATCCGGCGACGTGATCGCCCAGAAGGAGTGGGGCGAAGGGAACGCATTCCCAACGGGCAAGATTGCCATGGGCATGTCGTACCTCTGGTACACCTGCTGCTTGGGTGACGTTGTAAAGACGGACTGGAACATTGCACCAGCCCCGTCGTACAAGGGAGCCGTCAGCCCTGACATGAATGCGGACACCTTCCGCATCAGCAAGGGGAGCAAGCATCCAAAAGAGGCCTTTACGTTCATGACGTACCTGCTTGGCGAGGCGTCGGCCCGCCTGCTCGACATTTACGGCGGCATGCCCGCTCGTGAAGCCGACCAGGCTGCCTTCTTCGTCACGAAGGACGCGCAGTTCACGCAGGGCGTTCACTGGGATATTGCCAAGGAGAGCTACAAGCGGGTTTCAAGCCCGAGCGCTGAGGCATTCATTCCGAACTACCTGAAGGCTCGCGACTACATCTACACGGACTTCACAGCCGCGCTGCAGAAGGACGCAACGATGGATGTTGCTAGCTATGTGAGCGGAACGTTCCTGCCTGCGCTGCAGGCAATCGCCGACGAAAAGCCGTAAGGCTTCGCGTCAGCGTTAGCTGACACACATGCTACGGAGCCGGGTGTGGGGTAACCTACGCCCGGCTCCAGTAGTGAGGGGCAACAAAGCCAAGGTCAAGTACCGAGGAGGCGCTGTAACTTGAAACTCTTTGCGAGCAGTTCTGCTCGACGTGAGGCGAAGTGGGCATATGCCTTTATCTCACCGTGGATCCTGGGCCTCGTCGTATTCACCGCCTTCCCAATTATCGCGAGCTTGCTGCTGACCTTCTTCTCAGCACAGCTCACTGGCGACAGCCGAAACTTCACCTTTGTGGGCCTTGATAATTGGGCGCGCTTCTTTAGCGATGAAAAGGCGTGGGCCGCACTCGGCGTCACGCTTCGCTTCATGTTGCTGTCGCTCCCCGTCGGGCTCTTCATTCCGCTGATGGTGGCGATCCTGCTGAACAGCAAGGCGCTCATTGCGCCGGGGCTTTTCCGCGTCCTCTGGTTCCTGCCATACGTGATCCCGTTCGTCGCTGGCGTCGTCGCCTGGCGCGGCGTGCTGGGCCAGGACGGACCCGTGAACGGCGTCCTCCATCTTCTTGGCGTAGAGAATCCCCCCTTCTGGCTTAACGACATTGGCTGGATTTACCCAGCGCTAGTGTTGATGGGGATCTGGGGGATCGGCAGCGCCATCATCGTGTACCTCGCAGGACTCGGCGGCGTGCCGACGGAGCTCTACGAGGCAGCCACAGTGGACGGGGCAGGCTGGTGGTCGAGCTTCCGCCATATCACCCTGCCCATGATCACGCCCGTTATTTTCTACAACCTGGTGCTCGGCATCGCCGGGAGCCTGCAGTATTTCCTTGTTCCGTTCGTGGTCAATGGCGGCAACGGAACGCCGGGCGGCTCCACGCTCTTCTTCAACATCCTGCAATACAAGACCTTCTTCAGCTACCAAGATCCCGGGTACGGCTCGGTACTCGCCTGGGTGCTGTTCATCGTGACGCTCTTCTTTAGCCTCGTGCTCTTCGGCACGCAGCGACGCTGGGTCTACTACGCAGGAGAGACGAAGTGACCACCATGGCGACCGTGGGAAAGGACGGCCTAACAGGGGCTGAGCGC
The DNA here is from genome assembly GCA_037135015.1 of bacterium. Lineage (GTDB taxonomy): Bacteria > Chloroflexota > Limnocylindria > Limnocylindrales > Limnocylindraceae > Limnocylindrus. Next base: position 3,648 of record JBAXLC010000009.1, read on the forward strand.
AAGGAGGCGAAGCACCGCAAGACGACGCGCCGTCGGATCCTCACCACGTTTGTGGTCGCCATCCTCACATTCGTCTTCTTTGCGCCGATCATCAATCTCTTCTCGTCGAGCTTGAAAGACCCGGATCAGGCGGTCGCCACGGGTGCGCCAATCTGGCCCGCGCGACCGAAGTCCATCACCGTTGGCACAGAGACCTACACCATCTACAAAGTCCCTCTTGAGGACGGCACTGTCAAAGAGTTCGCGCTCATTAAGTCTGGACGGCAGCAGAGCACGCTGGCCGATCCGCTCGATCTCACCAAGACGTTCGTGTGGAAAGGGTCATGGCGAACCCTAGAGAACGTTTGGGAGTTCTCGTTTGCGATCGGCAACTATGGCGCCGTATGGAAGCTGATCAACTTCCCGCAACTCCTCTTCAACACCATCGTGATCGCGATTGTTGGGACCATTGGCACCGTGTTGAGTTGCACCCTTGTTGCCTACGGCTTTGCGCGCTTCCGCTTCCCAGGCCGCGACCGACTCTTCCAGGTCATGGTGGCCACCATCTTCATTCCGGGAACGGTCACACTGATCCCAACGTACATCCTCTTCTTAAACTTGGGTTGGATTGGCACGTGGCTGCCGCTCCTAGTGCCGACGTTTGTAGCGAATGCGTTCGACGTTTTCCTTATGCGGCAGTACTTCTTAACCATTCCGCGTGAGCATGATGAAGCGGCACAAATTGAAGGGGCCTCGCCGATGGAAATCCTTCGTAAGGTGATCATTCCGCAGTCGTGGCCGGTGATTGTTGCAGTGACGATCTTCCACTTCGTCTATTCATGGAACGACTACTTCGGTCCACTGATCTACCTCGCAACCAAACCTGAGCTACAGCCGCTTGGCGTTGGGCTCAACCGCTTCTCGGGCATTTATTACACTCGCGCCGGGTATGTTGAGGCAGCGACCATCCTTACGCTGATCATTCCGGTGATCCTCTTCATCGCCTTCCAGCGCTACTTTGTACGTGGAGTGGTCGTCACCACGGGCCTAGACAAGTAGGTATGTCGCGCGCACGCGTCGCTGCGCGTAGGCTCTCTTTCGCAACGTCTCTGCTGCTGATTGCAGCGCTCCTCAGTGGCTGCAGCCAGAGCGCCCTTGAGCGGCATGCCTCGCACATCGTTGCGCGCTTGCAGCGGTGGCACACCCCTGAGGAGGTTGCCTTCTTTATGCAAGCGGCGGTAGACGCAGGGATTAGCACCGTGCATCTCGTGGTGAAGCACGACGAGGATGATGTAATCCCGAGCGGCACCGCCTTCTATCGCAGCGCTATTGCACCGGTATGGCGCTCAATCACAACCTGGGACCCCCTTGCGGTCGCGATCGACGAGGCACATCGGCGCGGCTTGCGGATCTACGCCTGGATTCCGCAGTTCCACGACCAAGCCGCCGCCCTCGCCCACCCCGAATGGGAGATGCAGATCGCCGTAAACGGCGAGGCGAAGCTCTACAGCTCTGTGGGCCACTCGTACTTCGTAAACCCGATTGATCCGAGTGTGCGCGCCTACGAGCAATCCATTGTTGAGGAGGTTGTGCGCAACTACAACGTCGACGGCATTGATCTCGACTGGGTGCGCTTTGACGGGTTCAATATGGATGTGGGCCCACTTAGTCGCGCCGCAGCTCAGGCGGCAATCGGAATTGATCCCCTGTCGCTTGATTTTCCGAGCGGGATGATTGATCCCGGCGTAGCGAAGTGGCAGGTGTGGAGGAGCGGAATCATTTCGGATCACGTTCATGCTGTCGCCGCCGCCGTGCGATCGATACGCTCGTCGGTGCATGTGGCAGCATTCGTCTTGCCGCAGTCGTTTGTTGAGGTCGGCCAAAACCTTGCCCTCTTTGCCGACGCACTCGATGAGGTTGAGCCAATGTGCTACTGGAGTGACTGGGGCTATTCGCCCTCCTGGGTCGTGGACGACTGCATTCCGACGGTAGAGGCGCGCATCGCCAAGGCGAGAGCGTCAACGGTGATCATTCCCACGATCGGTGCCAGTGAAACCGAGTCCCAAGTCGTGCAGGTCGTCAGCGATCTTCAGAGTAGCTACCCGGATCTCAGCGCAGTTGCCTGGTTTTACTACAACACCTGGTCTGCGGAGCGCATGATAGAGTCGGCCGATCGGCTGAAGAGCTGGCCCTAGCGCGGCTGTGCCGTGGCGAGAGCCCCCTGTAAATCCTTAGCCCAAATTTCGTAGCCGGCTCGACTTAAGTGCAAGTAATCGGGCATCAAGTTCTTGATCGTTTCGCCCCGACTGTTGAGGAACTGCTGTCGAATGTCACGAACAATGATGCGCGGTGACTTTGGGAGTCTCGCCAGGAGCGAGCGGTTTGCCCCATCGGTGATGCGTCGCATCTCGCAGGTAGCGCCACGCCCCCGCGGGAAGATCGGATAGAGCAAGATCGGCGCCGTTGCGTCGGCGGCAAGGAGTAGGTCGATGATGGCGAAGATGCCGTCGGCGATATGGGCAGGCTCGTCGCGCATGAGGCCCGCGTTGTTGGTCCCGGCCATCAGGGTGAACGCTCGGGGTCGAATCCCTGCTGGAAGCTCACCGTTCTGGAGGCGCCAGATCATCTGCTCGGTTCGGTCACCGCTCGTTCCAAGGTTGACGGTGCGGTGTGGGCGCAGGAGTTCGTCGTGGCCCTCGGTCTGCCAACCCTGGGTGATGGAGTCGCCAACGAGCACGAGTGCGCCGCCACCACCCGCCGCAGAGGCCTCCGCAGCTGCTGCCTGAGCGCGATGCCGCGCCATGCGACCTTCAGGGATCCCCATGTGTCCTCGTGGCGCAGAGGGGGTTGTCGTGCGGCCGAGGGGTCGGCCGCGGCGAAGGGTCACGCGACCCAGAAGTCTCGGCTGAAGAGGAGGGCGAGGAGTCCGAGCAGCAGCACGCAGCCAATCACCCAGACGCGGTCAAACCATGCGCGACGCCCAATGCCGGCGAGCCAGATTGGTAGCGCCGGAACGACTGCCATATAGCGGATGGTGCTCTGGTGATCGCCGCTGAGCCCCGAAGCTACGACGAGGGCGAGACTGAATGCGCCGATCGCCCACTCGCGTCGACGCAGGAGGGCGATCGATGCAGCAAGGGCCAAGAAGATTGCCGCCCGATCAAGCAAGAAGGTTACAAGCGCCTCATGTCCGTGTGTAAACGCGTATGCCCCACCAACAATCCACGAGCCGATCGATCCTAAGATTGAGAGGTAGCCGCGCCCGAAGTAGAAATCCTGGAGGCGCGCCCAACCTTCGCCGAGCGTTGAGGTACGCCACAGTAGGTGCACCACGATCGGGAGGAGGATGGCAAACATGGGGAGGAGCGCTGTCAGCCGTGTGCGCAGCGTCGTGGCCCCCTTGCCAGATGCCAAGAGCTTCAACTGGGCAGAGCCACCAGAGGTCCACCAGATAATCGCGAGCGGGATCACGGTAAGGACCCCGTGCGCGCGCGTTAGTGTTGCCAACCCGGCGAGGAGCGCGGCGAACCCCCATCGCCCACGATAGGCGAGCGCAATCGCTCCAAGCGCCGTGCCGATGAAGAGCCCTTCCGTATAGACCTGGGCAAAGAAGAGGGCGCCTGGGAAGACCAAGAGGTAGGTGAGTGTTCGGATCGCGGTCGAGGTCGCCTCGTCGCTGCGCTGCTTCGCCTTGGCATATGTACGCCGTACGAGGTAGTCAAGCGCGAACATGCCACCGAGCGTTCCGAGAAGGGTGATGATCATGCCGGCCAACGTGGCTCGTGCGATTGCGGTGATGTTAAAGATGTAGAGCGGCCAGGCAAGCAGGTTGATCAGTGCTGGATACCCTGGGAAGAAGGAGTAGTTTCGAGGAATCTCCTTGCCGGTATCAGGGTCAGTTGCAGTTCCAGCAAGAGGGTCGTCGTATCCACCAACGGCAATGCCGAGATAATACTCACTGTCCCATGCGACCTGCTGATTCATAAACCGGTCAGAGAGGTATGGCTTGTCGGCATTATTAGCTGCGTCGGTCTCCCACTCGCTCCAGGAGACGGCATAGTCGGGTCGTTCGAGACGGACGCGCTCCACACTGATCGCCTGGAAGCTGATCAGCGCAATAGCCCAGAAGGCCCAAATCAGGACGATGGTGCGCTGGTGGGCATCAGGAGCGATGCGCCGGACCATTGAGAGAATATTCATGAGGGAGATTCTAACCTTCGTGCCGGGGCTTGCCGCCCACGTTGCGATGCTTCTGGACGAGGGGGGTGGCGTTCAGGGGTATCCTCCCCCCATGCAACCGCTGCGCATTGAGAGCCTCTCCAACCCGGTCGTGAAGGGGCTGCGCGCCCTGCGCACACCGAAGGGTCGCGATGAGCAGCGCCTCTTCCTCGCCGAGGGCGAGCGCACCATTGCCACCGCCACAGCCGCAGGCTGGATCCCCGAGATGCTGTTGACCGCTGGGCCACTGCGCGCCCCTATCGATGGTGGTGCAAGCCACGCCCGAGAATCACTCTCGGTCACGACCGAGGTGTTGGCGAAGATCACGGGGCGTGACAACCCGCAGGAGCAGCTCGCCGTCTATGCCGACCCTGCGCCAGAGGCCCAGTCAGTGACGAGCCTCGACCCGAGCCGCGCAGCGCGTTGGCTGATGCTCGAGGCACCGCGCGACCCCGGCAATCTCGGCAGCGCCATTCGCAGCGCCGATGCCTGCGCCGCCGGCGGTGTGATTCTGGTTGGCAACACCTGTGACCCGTACTCCATTGAAACGGTGCGCGCCACGATGGGATCCATCTTTACGGTGCCGATCTATCGCGCAACACACGAAGAGGCGGTTGCGCTGCTCAAGCGCTGGCCGGGGAGCACCGTCGCTACCGCACTCGACGGGGCCTCAGATTACAGCGAGCTCCCGTACGCAGTCCCAACGATGATCGTGATCGGCACCGAGGCAGATGGCCTGAGCGCCAACCTGCGCAGCGCCTGTGCCAGTGCGGCATTGATTCCGATGCTTGGAACCGCTGAGAGTCTCAACCTTGCGGTGGCGTCCGCAATCATGCTCTACGCAGCAGAGCGGGCGCAGCGCTAGCGCGGTAGCAACCTCGCGATCTCTACTCGAAGCGGAGCGGCGAGGCTTCGTGAGAACGTCTCCGTCATGTGGTCTTCATCGCGATAGATCAGCACGTTCCCGGCAATCGGCGAGCAGGGCCATGCGGCGCAAATGCTGCTGGTGAGGTCAATGAGCTGCGCGCCTGCAACCTCGGCCGCCACACGTTCTGCCACGCCAATCTCACCATTGTCCACATCGCTCTGGGTGAAGAAACAGGCGCGAATGTCGCTCGGGTGCTTTGAGAGGCAGGCGGGAACATCGCGTCCTGGGTCCGGCGTATCAACAAGGATCGCCGTTGCCCCTGGGAGACGGGCGACCATCTCACCAAACGCCGTTCCGGCCAGATCTGACGTGACCCCATCATCGACCGGTCGGAAGGTGCGGCGATTTACGATAATAGTGAGCACCGGCTTGAGTTGGGTGAGACGCGCCACTGTTGCCTCGTTGAACGCGGTGCACTCACGGTATTCACGCTTCAGCGCCAGGTTTCGTTGTGCGAGCGTCGTGAACGAGCACGAAACCTTCACGAAGGTGAGCAGGCGCCAGCCGCGCTCCAGAGCGATCGCTTCAATAGCGGGGAACCAGTGCGACGCGTGTGAGTCGCCAACCAGGGCGATCGTGATCGCTGATCCTTTGGTGCCGTACTCACAGGTTGGGGGTGTTGTGACGCGCTCAAATGCGAGGCAACCGTCGCCACGCAACCGCTCTTCGTCATCACGCGCCGATGCCAGCGGCGGGGTGAGATCTGCTGGCAGCGTGATCGGCCCGTCGCTCACTACCGGTGAACTCGAGGGGCTTGGTGATGGCTGAACAGCAACCGCGGGTGCCGCGAGCCCAGCCGCGAGCCCCTGCGTAAAGAGGGTGACGGTGAGGATTCCCGCAACGCCAATGCGAATTGCGCTCCATGAGGTTGCGCGGCGGGAGCGCTCTCCGTAGCGGAACGGCTGCTCAACAAAGCGCCAGCTCAGCCACGAGACGCCGATCGCTGCAGCAACGGCCACCACGATTTCAACCCCAGAGAGCGTGCGTTCGAGGAACATGAGAGGGAGCACGAGGAGCGGCCAGTGCCACAGATAGAGGGAGTAGCTGATCTTGCCGAGAAAGCGCAGTGGCGCGGCGGCGAGGAGGCGCAGCGGCCCGCTTGGAGCGGCGCCGCCATAGAGCAGCGCAACGGCACCCCCCGTAGGCAGAAGGGCGGCGAGCCCCGGGTACGGCATCTCCGCAGTGAGGGCCACGCCAGCAAGCGCGATAGCGGCGAGCCCTGCCCATGCAAGAGCGCCGGCGCGGCGCGAGGTGCCCGCCACACCGATGAGGGCGAGAAGTCCACCAACTCCAAGCTGCCAGACGCGCGTCGGTAGCAGGTAGAAGGCGCGCGCTGGTGAGGCATCGGTGAGCCACAGGCTGAGCGCGAAGGAGGCGAACACGCCGATGACGAGCGCCGCGATCAGGCGCCGCGAACTCCCGCCACGCCACGTGAGCAGCACGATGAGCGCCGGCCAGACGAGGTAGAACTGCTCCTCAACGCTGAGTGACCAGAAATGCAAGAAGGGCGACGGGCTCGATGTTGGTGCGAAGTAATCCACCGAACCAATGAAACGCATGTTGGCGATGGAGAGCGCCGACGCTGCACCATCTGCCGCCAACTCGCTGCGATTGAGTGGCGCAGCAATCAGTAGTCCAACGAGCGAGACGACCGCCACAGCGACCAGTGCCGCAGGGAGGAGTCGGCGGATTCTCCAGGCGTAGAACTTGGCGATGCTCAGCCCGCCAGGCTGCTGCGATTCACGCCAGAGCTTCCCGGTGATGAGGAAGCCACTGATGACAAAGAAGACATCAACACCAATGAATCCACCGGGCGCCCAAGGGAGTCCAGCATGGAAGAGTAGAACTAAGAGAATGGCGATGCCCCGCAACCCCTCAATGTCGGAGCGGAACTCCATGGTGTTTTTCGGAGCCTGCATCAGGCTACTCGCAGATCTGCGGCTTTGCTACCGGCACTGCCCGCGTCGATGCTGTCGTATCAATGTACTTACCAATGACCACCATCTTCGTCCCGTCGTGGTGAATTGTTTCAGAGGTTTGCAAAATCACCCGTCCATTCGGTACATCACTAAGGTCAGCCCATGTTGAGATGTGCTGTCGCACCTCGGTTACGCGGTAGCGAACGCGCATCAGTTGCTGACCGGTACCTCTTGGAAGCACATCCACCTCAATAATCTGGCCGAGCATCTGCTTTGGCGTCTTGTCGAGAAGGCCACCGAACTCCCAGTAGCGGCCGTGCGCATAGATAAAGAGGATGCCCGTCTTACCGTCGGCCTTCCCCTTGTTCGGCATCCACTCGGCGACGCGGCACCAGGGGAATCGTGGCGAGCCATCTGTTTCAAGTGGCGGACGAACGACGGGGAGGTTGATCCAGACGCCGCTCACCAAGACGCGAACAGGGTCACCGGCGACCGATGGGACGAGCAGGCTTGGATCAACTGGCGGGAGGGGTGGTGGCGTGGTGCGCGATCGCTCTGCTGGGTCGGACGGGTCGGCCTCTGGAGTGGAGGAGTCGCTTGGGCCAGTTGATGGATCCTCAGTGACCACCACCACCCCGTTTGGTGCCCAGGGTCCGATCTGCTGATCGATCCCCCACGTGACGAGTGCGCCCGCGGCGAGAATGAATGACGTTGCGAGCAGGATTGTGGAGCCGATATGCCGATACGGCATGCGCTCACGATGACGGCGGGGGTTTACCTTAATCGGCGGCAACATAGGGAGAGTGTAGTGGGGGATGGCACACTACACCTATGCCTCGAGCCACTCGCGCCACCGACCTCGGGATCCGTATCGGGCGGTTTGCCCCTGGCCCAACCGACGGAATCACCGATGTGGCGGGTGTGCGCGTTGCTGCCACCACCATTGTCAAGGGCGATGGCGCGCTCGAACGTGGCGCTGGGCCGATTCGCACCGGCGTCACCGCTATTCTTCCCCGCCCGCTCGCTGAGATGGGGCATCCACTCTTTGCTGGCACCCATCGGCTAAACGGCAACGGTGAGCTCACGGGGTTGGAGTGGATTCGCGAGTCTGGTCTGCTCACCTCGCCGATCTGCCTCACCAACACCCACTCCGTTGGCGTCGTGCACGACGCGATGATTGCCTGGTCGTTGGATCACGTGCGAGACGCGCCACCATGGAGCCTCCCCGTTGCCGGCGAAACCTGGGACGGTGTGCTGAACGACGTGAACGGTTTTCACGTCACCGCGGCGCATGCACAGCAGGCGCTCGATGCTGCGGCCGCACTTCCAGATGGCGCACTCGTGCCGCGCGGCAATGAGGGTGGTGGGACCGGCATGATCTGCCACGGATTTAAGGGCGGCAATGGCACGGCAAGCCGCAAACTCCTAGCAGAACTTGGCGGATACACCATTGGGGTGTTCGTTCAGGCGAACCATGGCCGTCGCCACCGGCTCACGCTGCAGGGGAAGTCACTCGGCGCTCCCGGTGGCCCACTCTCGACCGAGCACTACCCACTTCCATGGGAGACAAGGCTCGGCGCCGCACCGAAGCCCGATGATCCCCGCGGGGGCGCAGGGTCGATCATTGTGATTGTCGCCACGGATGCGCCACTCCTTCCGATGCAACTTGATCGTCTCGCGCAGCGAGCGGTCATCGGCATCGGCCGCGTCGGCGGTGTCGGTGAGCACTCCTCTGGTGATCTCGTGTTGAGCTTCAGCACGGCGAACGGCCACCTCCCCTCAGAGGACCTTGAGCCGAAAGAGCCGTTTGAAGCCTCGGTCACGATGGTGGTCAACGCGCACCTCTCCGCGCTCTTTGAGGCGACCGCTGACGCGACGGAGTCGGCGATCCTGGATGCGCTCTTCGCCGCCGAAACGATGAGTGGTGCGGACGGCGCCACAGCCGTGGCACTCCCGCTCGATATCGTGCGCGCAGCGCTGGACTAAGATCAGCCCATGAATCTGCCGAATCCTCTCCGTAGCGATGAGTGGCCACAGACTGTTCGCCTGATCGCATGGATAGCGCTCGCCAGCGGAGCGCTGGTGGCGATCATGGCGGGACTTGGCGTCGTCACCACCCTCATCTCAGCACAAGGGCCGCTCCTCTACGCGCTTGCTGGCGGGTGGCTCCTCGCCGCCCTGGCCGATGCGCCAACCGACCGGCTGGTGGCGCGCGGCTGGACGCGTACACGAGCGGCGCTCCTTGTTTGGATAGCTGGCGCCGTTCCCGTTATCGTCATTGCGATAGAGCTCGCGATTGCCTTTGCTCGATCGCTGGGTGGCATCATCGCGGGGCCAGAGCCAACGCCAGCCGATGTCGGCGCGATGGTTGGGCGTCTGACCGCCCTGCTCGCCTCGGTCGGGCTCACCGTTGACCTTGTTCCGCTGGCAACAACGGTGATTCTCGCCATCCGCGAACTCGCAGCATCAGTGCAATCGAATATTGCGGCGGTCGCGGCAGGCGCCATTGGTGCGCTCGGCCCACTCATCTTGGCGATCGGTATCGGCGTCATCCTCTCGGCGAATCCCGCCCACCTTGATTCTGTCGATCGACTCGCGACGCGCGGGCGAGTGCGCAGCGCACAGCGCTCGCGCAAGATTCTCGAAGAGATCATTGGGCGGTTTATCGGTCGACATGTTGTACTCGGGCTCGTCTATGGCGTCGTCGTATATGTCGGCGCCACGATTGCTGGAGCGGACGGGTTGCTAGCCGCAGTCCTCGGCGGCATCGTCATGGCGATCCCATCAATCGGCCAGGGCGCTGCGGTACTGCCGCCACTCGCACTCTCAATCCTCGCCGCCGGCCCCTACGTACTACCCGGCTCGGCAGTGATCATGGTGGGCTGGCTCCTCTGTGCCACACAGCTCGCGCCACGACTGATGAACGGCGTGCTGCGCCTCTCAGGAACCACGGTCTTCGTTGCCGGCAGCATCGGCGGGCTCGTGGGCGGCGTCCTTGGCGCGATCTTTGCCCTGCCAGTGATTGCCGCCGTTGCCGCAATTCGTCGGGAGGAGTCCCCAGCCACGGTCAAAACGGTGAAACGAGCCACAAAGAGCAAGCGCCGCTAATCCTTTAGCGATGCCAAAATCACGAACCAGATCTCGCATCACCCCAGCCTGGCGTGGCCCGTTTCGCCATCGCAACTACCGACTCTTCTGGTTCGGGCAATTGGTCTCACTGGCGGGCACCTGGATGCAGTCCATCGCGCAAGCCTGGTACATCACGGAGCTCACGCATGAACCGGCGTGGCTCGGCATCATTGCCGCCGCGCAGTTCACCCCAGTGATGATCCTCGGACTCTTCGGCGGTGTCCTTGCTGATGCGCTCCCAAAGCACCGCGCACTGATGGGGACACAGGTCAGCCTGATGACCCTCGCACTCCTTCAGGCAGTGCTGGTTGCTACGGGGCTCATGACGCTGCCACTCCTCATCCTCATGGCTGTCCTGCTTGGTGTAGTCAATGCCATCGACATGCCTGTTCGGCAGTCGTTCTTTAGCGAGATGGTTACCGAAGATGAGGTGGGTCGTGCCGTTGCGATGAACTCGGCGATGTTCAATGGTGCGCGCGTGATTGGCCCAGCGATCGGCGGCGTGCTGATCGGCGTGATTGGTGTCGCTGGATGCTTCGCCGTGAACGGCGCCAGTTTCCTTGCGGTGCTGCTGGCGCTGCTCTTCATGCGCGCCGACGAGCTGCGACCAGCGCCGCGTACCCCTCGTCCGCGAACGGTCGCTGACGTGTTGGTCAGCCTCGCGGAAGGTGTGCGATTTGTAGCACGCACGCCGCTCATCGCCCTCTGTGTGTTTGTGATCGGCGTGGTCTCTGGTGTGGCAATGAACTTCAACGTGATCATTCCGACGCTCGCCCGCAGCGTGCTGCAGGTTGGCGCACCTGGCCTCGGACTGCTCATGGCCGCTATTGGCCTCGGATCGTTGAGCGGGGCGCTCGCCGTTGCCATGTTGCGTCGGCCGCGCACCGTGGTAATCGTTGGCGGAGCTGCAGCGTTGGGGGCCCTCTCCATTGTGGCTGGCCTCACAAGTGGGAGCGGTGCACCGTGGGCTGCTGTTGTCACCGGCATTGCACTGTTCGGTGCAGGCTTCGGTGCCATTGCCATGGCCGCTACTGCGAACGCTTCGATTCAGACCTCAACGCCCCCCGCACTACGCGGCCGAGTGATGAGCGTCTACACCACGGTCTTTGCTGGCTCAACGCCGATCGGCGGACTCGGCACAGGCGCGGTGGTGTCACTCATTGGGGCACCGGGCGCGCTCATCGTTGCGGGTGGGCTGGCACTGATCGCCACGGCGTACGCGGCGGCGCGATGGCGGACGATTCTGTAGTTAGGGGAGGCGTACGCGGCGCCAGGAACTCTCGTTCCCAGCCGCATCAATCAGGCGCATCTCAACAGTGACACCACGCATCAACAAGACAACCTTCCCGCTCGTGGATTTCATGAAGGGGCCGATCTCAATCTCATCGCCAGCGGCAAACCTGAGTGGCTTTTCATAACCAACGCGTACCTCAATGGCAACGGCGCCAGTGCCCGTGTCACTGCCAATAACCGTTAGGAGATACGGCGGTGGGTTTCCGTGCGATGCCCGACCTTCGCGCACGCGCACGCTGCTGATGCGCGGATCGCTGCGGTCGCGCCCAGCGGCAACCGCGAACGGCGTCCGCTCTGAGCCACCAACAAAGCGCATCCACACGGTTGAGCTTGACGTGCCAAGTTGCGGAAGGCGGGTCCAGCTGCGCACCTCGCGGAGCGTGTACGTGCGTGCGTTGTGGAAGGTCTGCCGGTCTGCAACCTCAATGGCGCGTGCGCCCGTTGGTGCGTAGTCGCGCAGGATCTGCAGCGCAAGGTCGGCATCAAAGGGTGTGCTCGCCGTGGCGGCAGCCAGTAGATCGCCAAGCGTGAGCGCTGGTGGCGTTGGCGTTGCTGGCTCATCACTTGGAGATGCTTCGACGTCACCGCCCTCGCCATCTGTGGCATCGGGGCCTACGGAGGCATCAGGATCGAGGCTCTCATCAGGCGCCACGCTCTCATCCGGCGTAAGGCTCTCGTCAGCGATTGGATCTCCGTTGGTCGGCTCTTCGTCGGCCGCGGCGACTAAGCCAGTACCCCAGCCAAACGTTCGCGGCGCGGCGATGGAGCCAACGATCAGGGCGACCAGGGCTGCAGTCGCA
>JBAXLC010000010.1:0-15865 GCA_037135015.1 bacterium
TCCAGTTGCACTCCACGATGTAGTCGCGGCGCTCCACGAGCTGCATCTCGTCCATCGGGAACCCAGCAGCGGCAATCTCGCTTGGGATCGCGCCAAGCACCTCTTCAAGTGGTGGTGCATCGGCACTGAGATTTGCGAAGATGAATGGGCCGAAGACGGCGGTGCGCACGGGGATGAGGCCGAAGTCCTCTTTGCGGAACCCCTCGGTCTGATCCATCTCTGGGCAGGTCTTCAGGGCGCCATCAAGCCCATACGTCCAGCCGTGATAGCGGCACTGCAGGCTCTTGCGATTCCCCTTGCTCAGCGCGACCTGGCCGGCGCGGTGGCGGCAGACGTTGTGGAAGCCAGAGATCGTGCCATCGAGGCCGTGCACCAGAACGATGGGCTCATCGAGGATGTTGGCTGGCACAAAGTCGCCGGGGCGCGTGAGGTCGGCGGTGCGCGCCACGATCTGCCAAGTGCGATTGAAGATCGCTGCACGTTCGCGCTCGTAGATTTCGGGCGAGAGATACTCGTCGGCGGTGAGGGTGTGTGCCTCGCCGGTAGGAACCGGGAAACGGGCGGCCTGTGGGTCGCCGTGGGCTGGAGTGGTCACGCGGTTACTCCGCGGCGGCGGCGAGTTTTGCCGCGATGGCGGCACGAGCCGCCTGGCGATCGCTGAAGTCGATCCCCTCCATGTCGCCTGGGGCGAGGCCGGCGGCCCAGCCGCGCGAGGTGCGCTTTCCGTCGGCGGCGTAGCGGTCGGCAACCATCAGGTCGAAGGCCTGCACGCTCGCCTCAAGCTCGCTGTAGCGACCTGGCGGCAACATGCTCGATGCGGTGCCGCGCTGCTGCAGTTCGCACACATGCCAGTCCTGGCGGTTGGTCATATCCCAGAAGCCGTGTGCGTCGGAGAAGTCGTAGTCGGGGAGCTTCAGCGTGTCTGGGTGGAGGTACCAGTCGCACACAACGCGCGATCGACCTGGGCCGAGCGGCTCGATCATGTGCACCATCAGGTAGTCGGGGTGAAGTGAGAGGAGCAGGTTCGGCCAGACGGCGAAGTACTGGATGCGCTTCGCGTCGGTCTCGGTCATGCCGCTCAGCCATGGGCGCGAGTGCGACCCCTTGTCGAGTCCCATGGTGAGCGCCTCGCCGACGAGCGGCTGCCAGCCACCCTTCCACCAGCCGCGCGCCGGAATATCTTCGCCAAGGTCGTACGGAGTGAGCGCATTCAACTGTGGATGCACGCCTGGGCAGTGGTAGCACTCGGAGTAGTTCTCGACGAGGATCTTCCAGTTCGCCGCCACGTCGTACGTTTCGCGCTGGGCGAGTCGTAGTGGCGCGAAGTCGAAGCGGGCGAACACGTCAACGAGATCGTCAAGGTAGGTGAGGAGCGGCTCGGCCTCTTTGTCTAGCGTCAAGAAGACGAAACCCTGCCAGGTTTCGCAGCGCAGCGGCACCAGGTCGTAGTCGCCCGGGTTGAAGCGCTTCAGATCTTCGGTGTGCTTCGCCTTCTGCAGCTTGCCATCGGGACCGTAGACCCAGGCGTGATACGGGCAGACGATCTTCTTCGCCTCGCCGCAGTCGGGCTTCCCATCGGCGGGCCCTTCGATCAGTGTCGCGCCGCGATGACGGCAGGCATTGATGAAGGCGTGCAGCTTGTTGTCTTCGCCGCGCGAGATGATCACCTGCTCGCCGGCGAATTCCAAGAGTCGATACGAGCCAACGTTCGGCGTCTCCTCTTCGCGGCCGACGCAGCGCCACTCGTGGCGGAAGATCTCCTGCGACTCCCAGTCGAAGATCGCCTGGTCGTGGAAGACGCGTGGCGGGAACATGTCGGCCTCATCGAATGGGCGACGCACGGCGGCAATGGCAGCCGGGTTGAGTGGGGCGGGGCGCTTCGCAATAATCATGCCGCTATGGTGCCACGCCGCGGGGCTATTTGAGCGGGGCGTTGAGGGTGTAGACCCCTCCGCTGCGGTCGGTGACCGTGATCGAGACCTCGCCGTCGCGGTTGAGCGTTGCCTTGCCTGTGCTCCCTGCGTCGTCGCTCAAGGCGAGACTGCCGTACGCCCGAACCGTCGTCCCGCGGAAGGAGGGGGCGAGCTCGGTTGTGACGGTTCCCCGTGCCTCGCCGCGCCAGGCCAGGAGCGTCGCGCCGCGCCCCCGCGTCGTTTCAAAGGAGAACTGCGACGGAGCCGCCATGCCGAGTCCGCGCAGACCAACCGTTGTTCCAAGGATGCGCTCGTTGCCGACGAAGCGCCCGACGCCCTCGACCTCTGCGGTGATCTCGGCGGCGAGATCGCCGCGTGCGCCAATCGACTTCGCGGTGATGACTGATGAGGTCTCTCGATCCTTTTCGGTAGCAGCGCGCTCGCTGGAGAAGCTCGGCTGTCGATACCCACGCCCGTAACTGGTCGACGCCGCAACGGCGTAATAGGCGAAGCAGACGAGTGCCGCCGCGGGGATTGGCCCGCCGGGTCGTCGATCGGCAAGCAGTTGCTCCAGCGGCTCCAAGATCACGGTCTTGGCCGCACGACGGGCGAGGTACTGCAAGAAGGTGGTTCCATCCGTCTCATAGTCGGCGCGGGCGTCGGCGCTCGGGTGGAACGGGGTGCGCGTAAGACGTTCGTTCAGTTGCTCTTTCATTCGACCATCCTACGCCTTCCCCGTGGTGCTACGGCTACACTCCTGCAGATGTCCACCAGAGTCGTACCTCGAGTCGCCACCCGCGCCGCTACCACTGACCTCGCGATCGCCGCCGCACTCTGGGGCGGCATGTATGTGGTCTCGGCTGAGACCTTTGCCGCAATTCCGCCGGCAACCCTCAGTCTTCTGCGCTTGGCGATCGGCGTCGCGGCTCTTGCCACCTTTGCGCTCTTGCGTGGCGAGTCACTCGGATGGGCGAAGGCACCGAAAGCGGCGGTGTTGCGCGCCGGCGTCGCCGTTGCTGCGTCGATCCTCTTGCAGTTCGCTGGTACCGCCCTCACCTCTGCAGTTGAGGGGTCGGTGGTGACGATGGCCACGCCGGTCTTCGTTCTGATCTTTGGTCGGCTCATAGAAGGGATTCGCGTGCCGCGCCAGGCGTGGCTCGGCATTGCCCTTGCGGCGATTGGCGTCGCTGCGCTGGCGTTGCGCAGCAGCGGTGGCGGCGACCTTGTCGCCGAGGCGAGTGCCAGCCGGCTGCTCGGCATTGCGATGCTGATCAGTGGCGGTGCTGCATGGGCGATCTTCTCGAGTCTTGGGCGACCGATCGTTGCCGCTGTTGGCGCCCGCAACGCCGTCACGCTCAGCGCCGGACTTGCGATTCCATTGATGGTTCCGTTTGTTGCGGCGGAGATCGCGATCGGCGGTATTGACCTCGCGGCAGCGACGACCCCAAGCACGCTGCTCGCCGTGCTCTATCTCGGTGTTGGTGCAACCTCAATCGGCTGGAGTAGCTGGTATCGCGGCTACGCTGCTGCACCGCCACGACTCTCTGCCGGTGTGCTCTTCCTGCAGCCGCTCGTTGCGGCGGCGCTCGGCGTTGGTCTGCTCCATGAAGCGCTTGATGGAGGGCTGGCCCTCGGCGCGCTCTTCCTCCTCGGCGGCGTGGCACTCATCTCCTTGGAACGGGTAGGAAACGCAAAGCGCCGCCGCGTGCGATCGTAGGGGGAATGGACGTCCTTCGACGCTATCGCGCCACCCCGCCCCCCGTCACCGGCGTCGCCGCAATCACTACCGCCGATAACGGCGAAGTTCGCAATCCCGACCCAACCGATCGCGTCGCCTGGCGCGAATGGGTCTCCGCGTCGAAGACGCGCAACTGGCTGCGCCGCGACCCGCTCCTTGATTGGCTCGAGGTGCACGGCATCAGCAAGGGCTTCGCCAAAGACGTTGGCGCCGATGCTGATCCGCCGAGCCCCTATGACCTGCGCGAGCTGCTCTTCGCCCAAGGGAATCGTTTTGAAGAGCGCATGTTTGAGATTCTGGAACCGAGGGTTGCCTCGCACCGCAAGATCTCCGACGGCTGGCAGGCAACTCGCACCCTTGCTGCCGCTGAGGCAACGTTTGCCGCCATGCGCGAAGGGGTTGAACTGATCGAACAGGCGGTGGTGCGCAATCCAGAAGATCGCACCTACGGCGCGATTGACCTGCTGGTGCGCAGCGATGCGCTGGAGCGGCTGATTCCTGGCGTGATCGACCCGAGCGAGGCGGTGGTCTCTGCACCGGCGCTGGCTCCTGATGGCGGTGAGGCGCCGCCGTGGCACTACGTCGTGGTCGACGTGAAGTTCTCCACGCTCGATCTTTCGGTGAGCGGATTCGCCGGCAGTTCGCACCGGCACTATGCCGGCCAGGTGCTCGTCTACACCGCCGCCATCGCGCGCCTGCAGGGCTACTGCCCAGCAGAGGCATACCTGCTCGGCCGCACCTGGATGAGCAGCAAGGGGCGGGGGAGTGGCGCGTTGGAGCGACTCGCCCGTGTGCCCGTTGAGCGCGAGAGCACGCGCGACGACGAGACCCCGCTCACTGTTGAGGTGGGCCGCGCACTGGAGTGGATCCGCACGGTGCGACGCGACGGTGCCGCCTGGGATGCCCTGCCACGCCCAACGCGCCCAGAGCTCTATCCAAACATGAACGCCGACCAGGACCAGCCGTGGAGCGAGGCGAAGCGCACGATCGCCCGCGAGATCGGCGAACTCACCTATCTCCCAGGTGTTGGGCCCGACCTGCGTGACGCCGCCATCGCCGTGGGCATCAAGCGCCGCGACGAAGCGGGGCTGTCGCCCGATCGCCTCGGCGTAACCGGTGATGCGCGACCGCGACGGCTCGCCGCGGTACTTGCCGCGAACGCAGTGCCTGAATCGGCTCCCGCCAACGCGAAGGTGCTTCCGGCGACTATTGAGCTCCGCGACGATGCGCACTGGCGCACGCCAGCACGCATTGAGTTCCATGTGGACTTTGAGAACTCGGGAAACCTGAACGATGACTTCACCAAGCTTCCGAGCGTTGGTGGGGCTTCGTGCATCTTCCAGATCGGCTGCCTCGTGTCGATTGATGGCCGTGAGCCGACTGCGGGCGAGATCGCCGCGGCAGCCAGCGCCGGTGCAAACGTGGGCGAGCGCCTCTTCACGCCGCGCGCCGAAGATGCCTCGTGGTTCCCCGCCTTCGGGCAGTGGAGCGGCGATCGGCTGAATGCGGCATCGGAGCGCGCCGTGCTCGATGCCTGGGTCGCCTTCATGAGCGCCTGGCGCACGTCGCTCAACCTCACGTGGGATGCGACGCGCATCGTGCACTGGTCGCCTGCGGAGCGCAACCTGCTTTTCACCGCCGCCGACTCCGCCGCCGGCCGTCACCCAACCTGGTCGCTCCCTACCGAGATCGGCTGGTTCGACGCCTTTGACGAACTCGTCTACAAGGTGCCGGTCAGCGTGCGTGGTGCCTACGGATTCGGCCTGAAGGACATTGCCAAGGCGATGCGTGCCGAGGGTCTTATTGACGTCTCATGGGGTGACGGGCCTGCCGACGGGATGGGCGCGATGGCTGCCGCCTATACCGCCGATGCCCGCGCCGCGGTCGAAGGGAGGCGCCTGGCCGACTACGACTACTTCCGCGCCGGCACCGAGTACAACGCGGCCGACTGCCGCTCGATGTCGCTCGTACTCGCCTGGCTACGCGCGAACCGCTAGCCCCTTCAATCAGCGAGGCACAAAACATCGGGGCGCCACCCCCTGCGAGGTGACGCCCCGATGCGCCGCGCTAGCGGAATCAGCTCGCCGCGGGTGGTACGAGAATCTCGTAAACCTCTGAGCTCGTGCCGGCGTTGAACTCGTTCCAGATCAGCCATCCGAGGCTGGTCGTGGTTCCACCGACTGATGGGTGTCCGAGCGTTGGGAACGCCCCGGTCTCCGAGTCGCCACTGGAACCATTCGCGACGCTTAGGTCAGACACAAACTGACCGCTCGTGGCGATCTCGTCGTATGAGACGAAGAGCCACGAACTCCCAGTGGAATCAGAATCCCAACCGCCGCCGTTGTAGCTACTGACCTTGAACTTCGCACCGCCAACAGCATCCGTATCCCATACGAAAGACTGACTGATGCTGACAAAGACCACCGAGGTGATTGGATCGGCGTATGCCGTGCAATCGTCACCGGTGAGGTCATAGAGCCCGTCAACGGTGCCGCTCCATGCGAGGTGATCAATGAGGAAGCAGCCGAGCGTTCCGTCGGCACTCCCGTCGTTTACCAGACCACGATCGGCGATGGCAATAGTTTGGTCAGGATTCCCATCATTATCTGCATCAAACTCAATGTCCCATTCGTTAAGCGCTGCATTGGACATGAGATCCCAACTGGAGATCATCATCTCAAAGCTGCCAGCAGAGCTGTCTGCCCAGTCGGCTGGAATGTTCCTGGCATTGACTCCGATGTTCTTGATGTCGGCTCCGTTGCCAATGCGCTCCCGACCATCTCGGGCCAGCCAGACGAACGGATAGAGATCAACGGATCGAGTCGAACCACTTGCCTGATTCGCGTCTTGTGCTCCGGTGGTTAACGCATACGTGTAGTCGTAGCGACTCGCACCACCCGATGCGCTGAAGTTGAACTTTTCGACGTGCTGGAACATTGCGAACACGGGAAGTCGTAGGGATGGTCGGCCGCTTGAGGTAGCTGTAACAATCGCATTGAGCGAGCTTGATCCGAACGCGTCGAAGTTCTTCTGTGCTGCAACTGTGGCGGTCAACTTGACCGTTAACGTAGCGAACCCCTGTGGAGCCAAGACGATGGTCCTGGATCCGGTCAGTTTCGTGGAGCCGCGATACACCGCGATCGTTACGCCGCTTGGAAGGGTGAACCCTGCAGCCGCCGCCGCAGAGAAGGAGAATCGCGCGGTGCTGGTGCCGTAATTCTTGATGACGAACGTCTGATTTTTCACGATGGTTGCGGCCGCATCGCCGTAGACCATGCCGAAACTCATCGTTGCATTTGGCCCGGCATCAATGGTGACCTTGGACTTGACAGCGTTTACGGCATTGACACGACCAGCACCGACAGAGCGGAGCAAGACGTTACTGCCCACAGACTGCGCAGTGTTGATCAGCGCCGACTTAATGAGGGCGGGGGTCCACTTTGGATTGGCCTGCTTGACCAGCGCCGCTACGCCGGCAACCACCGGGGTTGCCATCGAGGTGCCGCTGAACCAGGCAACGCCGTCGCCGCTTCCGGAAGCTGCCGACACGATGTCGACACCTGGAGCTGCGATCTCAGGCTTCAGCGCAAGGTCGCCCCAGCGCGGTCCGCCTGACGAAAAGTCTGCGACGGTGTGGTACATCGGGTTTGTGACTCCAGAAGACAAAGTCGAGATGCTTGCCGCGGCTCCTTCAGTGATCGCTGCGCGGAGCGAACCCTCACCGTCGCCGTTGAGCATCAGTACTGGGATTGCTGCTGTTGGCGAATCTGGGCCTTGGAATGGCGGGTATGACGAATTGTCGTCGTCGTCATTACCAAGCACATTATCCTCTCCGTCGAGGACATCAATTTTTTGCAAGATGATGACGGCCACAGCACCCTTCCCGTAGGCCGAGTCGACCTTCTCCTTGAAGGTGCACGAGCCGCGACGCAGAATGACTATTTTTCCAGTGAGGTTTGTTGAGGTATCCCAGTCAGGCGTGTATGTAGCGCCATCGTCGCCGCTTGCGGGGCATCCGAGTGAATAGGCTGTGCCATCCGCGATGGTGAACAGACTCGTAATCGGGCCGGACACTGGGGTAGTGAGATCAAACACATTGGTGTTGGAGAAGGCGACGGGAGACGCCCCACCCAGAACTGCGGAGGCGAGCGTGAGCTTCGCACCTGGGTACGACGCCCGGTCATCGAGCGCGGCGACCGAGATCGCGCCATCTTCGGTAGAAGGGGAGCCAACCAGGAAAGGCTGATCACCCTCGTTTCCTGCGGCGATGACCACGGTCACGCCCGCCTTCTCGGCGGCGTTGATCGCGGCCTGCTCAGCCCCACCCTTGATGCCGTACGGCGAGCCAAGGGAGAGGTTGATCACGTTCGCCCCAAGGGCGACCGCCTTCTCAATGCCGTCCGCGGCGAGCTCGGTGGCGCCATCGCAACCGAAGACGCGCACTGCGATCAGCGTGGCGAGTGGGGCCATCCCTGGCGCGAGTTTGAAGGTTGATGTGTCGAGCGTGCTCGTGTAGCGCTCAGAAGTCGAGATGCCATAGGTGATGCCATTGGACTTAATGCCAAAACCAGCGATGGTGCCAGCGACGTGGGTGCCGTGGCCGCCACCCTGGTCGATCGTGCAGTCTTTTGGATCGCTGTCTGGCTGTGGTAGTTCATGGATGCCACCGTCTCCAGGTGCGTAGTCATCACCGACGAGGTCATAGCCAGCGACGACCTTCGCGGTTGGGAAGGTGACATCGCCATCGCGGACAAAGTCGTCATGCGTGTAGTCAATGCCCGTGTCGATTACGGCCACCTTCACGCCGAAGCCAGTGCCGGACTTTGACCTTGCAGTTTGCGCCCAGACGTTCTTCGCCTGAACCTCTGTGGCTGCACCAGCGTTTGAGGGGGTTACGCCGCCGCGGCCGCTCACTGCGCCGCCGGTAACTGTCATCCGCTTGAAGCGGGTAACGAGCTGCACATCGGCAACGTGCGGATTGGCGCGAAGGGCTTCGAGCTGCGATGCAGGAATGTGAACGCGCAGTCCGTTGAAGAGGTAGCGGTACTCCGCGTTCACCGTACCGCCAAGAGCGGTGATCGCTGAGCGAGCGCTGATGCGCTCGCTGATTTGGGCGCCCTGCAACGCAAATGGTTGCGCCGCACCACTGGCCGAACGCAGTGCGCCGATGCCTGGGGTGCGAAGAGTAACGATTAGATGGAGGGTGCCGTTCTTGTCGGCGCCTCGGAGGAGCACCTTGCTCTCGATTGGGCGCAGACCGGTAGGCAAGAGCTTCTGTCGCGTGGAGGCTGCTGCACTCGGCGCGAGCAGTGCTGCCGCCAACATCGCGATCAAGACGATCGTGCGGCGAGTCCCTCGTGGGGTTGCGATGCTTGACTTGCGGCTCATGTCGGATCCTCCCGTGTGTGGGGAGGCAGGCCCTCTAGTGAGGGCTGGGCGGCTCCTTACCTGCGACGGTAGCGCCTCGCGACCACTGAGTAGAGAGGGAGTTTCAGAAGTAGGCTCGAGATTGGGCGCGCCTCACGACCATTCGTGCCCTCGACGGCAAGGAGGTGGTCGGCGGCATCACCCTCCACGTGGCGGGGGTCGCAGTAGGCGACGTCGATCTCGACCTCCCCAGGGACGGGGGCGCCGAGCCGGTCGGCGAGATCGTGCGGGAGGGGATCCTCGAAGTAGTCGGCACGAAGCTCCTCCTCCATCTGCCAGCGGGGGCTGCGGAAGAGTACGGCGCGCCAGGCCTCGGCCACGGCGGGGGTGACGGTGCCGTCCTTCGGTTGCGGGTTGGCTGACAAGTCGTGCCCACGTGACCAGCGGGCCGCCTGATGCAGCAGGGTGTATTCATCGAGCTCCAAGTAGGCGGCGAGATCGTCGGCGGGGGAGGTGTCGCCGAAGATCGCACGAATGCCTGGCGCAAAGGCCTCCGCCATGTCGAGGT
This sequence comes from bacterium, assembly GCA_037135015.1. Classification (GTDB taxonomy): domain Bacteria; phylum Chloroflexota; class Limnocylindria; order Limnocylindrales; family Limnocylindraceae; genus Limnocylindrus. The sequence continues at coordinate 9,587 of JBAXLC010000010.1, forward strand.
CGATACCGCGCACGGTGCGATGTAGGTAAACCTGCTGGTAGAGGAACTGCCGCGCGCCAAGGAACGACTCGAGTGCACCAACCGCTGGCTCGTAGAGCGTGAGACCACGCGCGCCAATGAAGCTGTAGTGGCGGAGGCGTTCCACGTCGACCGCCGCAGTGCGCACGCCGGTCATGTAGGAGTCGCGCCGCACGTAGTCGAGGTTGTCGACGGTGAAGACGCCCGAGAGGAGCGGCTGCAGGATGCGCACCCAGGCGGGAACCGTTGCATCTTTGAGTGGCGGCTTTGAAATCAGGAAGCTTACCCAACGCGGATCAATCGACTCCGTCGTGGCAAAGGCGTCACGAGCGACGGAATCGCCTGGAGCACGACGCAACTTGCTAATGATCGGCGCGAGCTCCCGCTCGATGATCAGCGCGGAGAGGTCCTCATGAGCGAGGCGTTTCCCCTTCGGTCGGCGCGGATCGTCTGGCGCGGGGAAGGCCTCCAGAACCGCATGATCAAAGAAGTGCGCAAATGGTCCGTGACCAACATCGTGCAGAAGCCCAGCAACGCGGAGCGTCTCAACGACGAGCCCTTCGCTGGGGAGCGTTTCACCGTCGCTCGCCAGTCGCGTTGTCAGTGACGGATAGAGGTGTCGCGCCCAGAGGCCAGCCTCATGCATAACGCCGAGACCATGCGAGAAGCGGCTGTGCTCGGCGGTGGGGAAGACCCAGCGTGCGCTCTGCAGCTGGCTGATACGGCGGAGGCGCTGCAGCCACGGGCTGTCGAGCAGGTTCTCTTCCGCGGCCTCCTCGTGTGCATGGCCGGTGGCGGCCGCACCCTCAGGGGTGAGGCGCTTTGTGAGCTCGATATAGCCGTGGATCGGGTCGCTGATCAGATTGACCGCCTTGAACTGCTCCGCGTCCATGGCTACGCGTTCGGCTTTGCGGTGGCGCCGTATCGCGCAGCGGCGGCACTGTGCGTGCGCGCCATGTCGTCGCGTAACGCGTCGGGGCGGAGCACCTCGGCACCTTCGCCCCAGGTCAGCACCCACGAGCGAATCTCTAGCAGTCCAGAGACACGCGCTCGCCAGATGAGCGATCCATCGGCCTGCTCTTCAATGGTTTGCGATGGATGCCAGCGCGTCTCCTTGGCGCGGGCGGCCGACTCTTTACTGAAGCGAATCACGATCTCTTCGAGCGGCTGGTCGGCGACGATGTCCCACGCTGAGGCGAGGGTTCGCTCCAACTCCACATCCTTTGGCAACTCGAACGTTGCGGTGGTGACGCGCACGTTGCTGATGCGATCGACACGGAAGGTGCGCAGTGCGTTGCGCGTCTCGTCGTGGCCAATTAGGTAGGTGGTGTGCGTCGCCGCCGATGGTTCCATCAGATATGGATGCACACGCGCACGTCGGCTGGTTCCCGGATTACTCCAGGCCGCGGCGTAGTCAAACTCAACGATTCGACCGGTGACCCACGCGGTGGTGAGGAGGCGGAGTCGATCGCGTGCCTCGCTGTCGGTGGTGAGTTGGCTCAGCTGCGTCACCGTTCGCTCCACGGCACTGCGCAGCGGATTCTCGAGCAGGCTGCCGAGCTTCATCAGTGCTGCGCCAAGTTCGGGGTCGTAGCCGGTAGAGAACTTTGCAAGGAGTCGGGCGGCAAGAACGACGGAGATGGCTTCGTCTTTACTGAAGCGCAGCTCTGGCAGCAGCCCCTCTTGCGATACGCCCCATCGGCCAAGGTTGTTCCACACCGGTACGCCGACGCTTGCTTCGAGCGCCTGGAGGTCGCGATAGGCGGTGCGGCGACTGACGCCGAGCTTCTTGGCGAGGTCCTCGGGTCGGATCCCCGCCTCGCCAGCGGCCTCGACGTAGCGCAGGGTGCGCAGGAGTCGGGCGCTCCGATCACTCTTCTGGAAGTCGGCGTCGCCCTCAGGCGGGTGGTTACTCATGGCTCAGATTGTGCCACTCCACCCCCAGTTGGGAGTACCCCTCAGGTTTAGCGCCCCCGCGCCGCCTCAACGAATGCGGCCCAGACGCGCTCCAGGTCGGCGGGGCTGCTCTCGGTGCGTTCGGGGTGGCACTGCACGCCGAGCACGAATCGCTCACCCGCCTCTTCAAGCCCCTCAACAAGGGTGCCGCGCGGCGAGTCGGTAAAGGCAGAGGCGCGCAACGTGGGGGCGAGTCGCTCAGGGCTCACCGCCTGATGGTGATAGCTATTCACTGCGAGTGGCGTGGTGCGATCGCCGAGGATCCGCGCCAGCTTGCTGCCACCCTGCACGTCGAGTGGATGTGAGAGCGCCGGTGTTGCCGGATACGCCGCACCAACCTGCCCCTCAACATGCTGCAGCAGTGAACCGCCGCGATGCACGTTCAAGAACTGCAGGCCGCGACAGATGCCAAACACCGGAATGCCGCGACGATCCGCAGCGTCGAGTGCAGCCCACTCCAGCGCATCACGTGCCGGCTCAATGCCAATGGCGCCATCGATTGGTTCGTTGTATCGCGCCGGATCAATGTCGGCACCACCCGAGAGGAGCAGGCCGTCCATGGTGGCAAATGCGGTTGCGCGCTGCTCGTCGTTGGCGTTCGCGCTCATCAGAATCGGAATACCACCAGCACGTCGTACGCCGTCGGCGTAGCGCGCGTTAATCAGGTGAATCGGCGCGACATCGCCCGGCTCATCATGATCGGCGACGGTGATGAGAATGAGCGGCGCGCTCATCAGCCGATCTGCACTCCAGTAGCTTTCGCGAGTTCTTTAAGCGAGGCGATGAGTCGGTCAATCTCTTCGGCGGTGTTGTACGACATGAGCCCAACGCGCAGTAGCCCACCACGCTCGGTAAGGCCGAGTGCTGCGACAGGATTCACGGCGTAGAAGTCGCCATCCCACACCTGAATGCCGTCGGCGCCGAGATGCGTTGCCGCCTCAGTTGGGGTGGCCCACTCCATCGTGAACGAGACGATCGAGGTGCGGTGATCGAGCTGGTCGCGGTCGGTGATGCCGTAGACCTTGACCCCTGGGATCTCGGCGAGTCGATCAAGCAGATGCACGATCAGTTCACGCTCGTAGAGGGTGATCGCCTGCAGTCCCGCACGAATCTCGGCACGGCGGCCGGTGAGGGGAGTTGGGGCGCCAGTGTGCCCAAACTCGCGGCCGATCCAGGCGATGTGGTCGATTGCGGCGGTGGTGCCGGCCATCCCCTCGAAGCTTGGGGTTCCCGTCTCCCAGAGATCGTGGGCAGGGCGCACCTTATAGCGACCGAAGCGCTCGAGGAGCGGCAGCTTGCCGTAGAGGAGCCCTGCATGCGGGCCGTAGAACTTGTACGGGGAGCAGAGCAGGAAGTCGGTGTCGAGCGCCTGCACATCAATCGGGTAGTGCGGCGCCGAGCAGACCGCGTCGAGCACCGTGAGCGCGCCGGCCTCATGGGCGAGGCGAACGATCTCCTTTGATGGGTTGATGGTGCCAACGGCATTTGACGACATGCCCACGGCAACGATCTTGGTGCGCGGCGAGCGCAGCGCGGCGTACGCCTCAATGTCGAGGGTGGCGTCGCTGGTGCGGATCGGAATCACCTTCAGCGTGAGGCCGAAGTCCTCGGCGAGCCAGAGCCACGGGCTGTAGTTCGCATCGTGATCGAGCTGTGAGACGATCACCTCGTCACCCGGCTTCAGGCTCTTCGCCAACGATCGCGAGAGTTGGAAGTTGAGCGTCGACATGTTTGCACCGAACTTGACCGTCTCCTTCGGCGCGTTCAGCAGATCTTCGGCGGCGCGGTGCGCCTCATCTTCGACCTGCTGCTGGCGCTGCGAGGTGATGAAGGCGCCACCAGAGTTGGCGTTGGCGTGCAAGAAGAAGTCGCGATACGCATCGATGACCGCCTGTGGCACCTGGGTTCCGGCTGGGCCGTCGAGGAAGCTGAGCTGCCGACCATCAGGGAGGGCGTTCGCGAGCGATGGGAATCGCGCGCGAATCGCGTTGACGTCGTACGGCTTGGTGGTCATGGCGCGATCGTACTGGGTTAGCGGCGTTGACGAGTCGCCAGTCGCGTGACCAGCACGACGACGGCGGCGAGGAGGAGGGGGAGGGCGAACATCATCACGAGGCCGAGCAGTCCGCCGGGCCCAACGCCGACCCCGCCGTTCCGCGCGTCGCCCGACTCTGGATTCGGGGTCGGTGTGGGGGAGGGGCTCGCCGCGTCGGCGCCGAGCGCGGGCGTGGCGAGCGCAAGGGCGACCCCCCCGAGGAGCAGCAGGAGGCCCAGTGCCAAGAGGGCGAGCGCCGCCGTGCTACTGGCGAGTCGTCCGCGCCTCTCGCCGCCGAGGAGTCGCAGCGCCTCAGCACGCTCAAGGGTGGTGACCACGAGCGGTCGACCGGCGCCAGCCCGCAACTCACCGTCAACGAGCTGACCCGCCGCGGTTGCGCGATCGAGGTTGCTGATCTGCTCCAGGCCGACGCGTGCGCCACGCGTTGGATCGCTCGCCGCAATCGCCGCAACGAGCCCTGCCGTCTCAGGGCTCTGATATTCGCGACCGGCCGCATGGAGCTCCGCAACGCTCCCCTCCCAGCGTCGCTCGACGACGACAAGCCCTTCGGCGAGATCGGCGGTGGAGACGTTGATGGCGCTACTCGCATCACTAATAACAAAGGGGAGGCTGCGCACGGCCTCATCGATCACTCGCCAGCCCTGCTCATCGGCAATGGAGACGCGTTCGCGGCGGTAGACGAGCGGCCGGTGATTCTCGTCTTCAAAGATCTCCGGCGCGTCGATGCTCCCCTTGATGGCGAGATACGGTGCCGATGCACCACGCAGCGCCGCAAGGCGGAGTGCCTCAGTCGGGGTGATGGGCGAGAGGCCAGCAAGCAGTTGCCCTGCGCGCGTGCGCACATCAGTGCGTCGCGAGAGGAGCAGTCCGAAAACGATCAGTGTGGCGCCGACCAGTGCGATCAGGTTCATGAGCCCTGCTTGCCGCTATCAGGATCAATCGCCTGTACATCGCCGTTAATGCTGGTGAGGATGAGTCGACCGCCGATCAGCTCGGCGGCACCAACAACATCGCTGTGTGCGAGGCGCCAGCGCACTTCGCCATCGCCGCGAATCGCCCAGGTCTCAACTTCGCTTTGCACAATGACGTGACCGAAGCGTGGCGATGCAATCAGCTCAACAACAGGGGTGCCGGTCTGATGGCTCCAGGCGAGTGCGCCGGTGCGCGCGCCAAAGGCGTAGACGGTGAAGCCGTACCCGACAACAAAGAGTTGCGCATCGTCCCAATGAATGGCGCGCGGCTCGTCGTAGATGACAGTGGCGAGTCGAACCGCCCAGGCACCGCCCGGAGTTTCGACGCGCAGCTCCATGCGGCAGAGTCGATCGGGGTCGCCCTCAGCGCCAGCGCCGAGTGCGCCATGGTCCACAAGGGTGGCGCCCACTTCGGAGAGGGCGAAGACTGCGGCGGCCTGGCCGCTGCTCCCCCAGGTGGCGCGAACGCGCAGGCCGCCTGGGAAGTCGCTGATGCGACTCTTCGGCTCGCTGGCTCCGGTTGGGATGGGGGCGCTTGCACGTTCGTTCACCCAGCGATTCTAGGCGCGACGTACGCTTAGGCCATGAAGGCCGTGTTGTTCGACTGGGATGGGACCCTTATTGATACGACCGAGCACGTCTATGAGGCCAACGTTGAGGTGATGAAGTCCTTCGGCCTCCCGCCGCTCACCCGCGAACGCTATGGGGCCGCCTTCTCACCGAACTGGCGCCGCATGTACGCCGCCCTCGGCGTCCCCGAGCACCTTGTCGAGGGAGCGGCCGACGTCTGGCACGGCGCCTATAAGGGGCACGGGGCAGAGCTCCTCCCCGGCGCATACCCGGCGCTGGAGCGACTGGTTGCCGCAGGGATTCCACTCGGCATTGTCACTGCGGGCGATCGGAAGGTCGTCTCCGGGCAGCTCCGTCGCACCGGTGTCGCCGACCTCATTGGCTCGGCGGTCTACGGCGACGATTCAGTCGAACAGAAGCCGGACCCCGCCCCACTTCGGCGTGGGCTCGCGGCGCTTGGTCATGCGACGACGCCAGCCGAGACGGCCTACCTCGGCGACACGCTCGATGACGTGCGCATGGCACGCGCCGCGGGAGTCCACGCGGTTGGCATTCACTCGCCCTTCTTTAACCCCGACGACTTCTATGAGGCTGATGCGCACGAGCACGCCCCCTCCGTTGCAGACTGGGTTGCCGCGCTTCTCGACGGAGCAAAGCGCTAGACTCACCGCATCGCGACAGGGGAGCGCCATCGGGCGCTGAGATGCG
>JBAXLC010000011.1:0-14883 GCA_037135015.1 bacterium
ATTGCTGCGGCGAAGGGTGGCGACGCGATGATCTTGCACGGTGCCTGCCACAACCCCACCGGTATTGACCCAACACCCGAGCAGTGGAGCGAGATTGCACAGCAGATCGCCCATCGCGGCATCCTGCCGATTCTCGACTTTGCGTATCAGGGATTTGGCGAAGGGCTCATTGAAGATGCCGCATCGCTGCGTGCCTTCTTGGCGACGGGATGCGAGGTGCTCGTCGCCAGCAGCTCCTCCAAGAACTTTGCCCTCTATAACGAGCGCGTCGGCAGCCTTGCAATTATTGGAGCTGATGGGGCGGCAGCAGCATCGATCGCATCGCATGCGCGCATGGCGGTGCGCACCATGTGGTCGAACCCACCGGCGCACGGCGGAGCGATCGTCGCCACCATCCTTAACGATGCAACCCTCCGCGCACAGTGGGAGGGCGAAGTCAACGCGATGCGCAATCGCATTAAGGAGAGCCGCGCCACATTCGCGGCTGCGCTCACTGCCGCTGGCGCCGGCGACTTCTCGTATCTGCTGAACCACCACGGCATGTTCTCGCTCCTCGGCCTCACCGACGATCAACTCAAGCGCCTCCGCGACGAGCACGCGGTCTACCTTGTCGCCCGTGGTCGTATCAATATGGCGGGCCTCTCCGCCGCGAAGATCCCCATCGTGGCCAAGGCGGTGGCTGCAGTCATCGGCTAGTTACGTGCGGCTTTGCCCGCAACCCTATTGCAACCAGTTCCGTTTTGGGCATATGATTCAGCGATGGTTGCCCGCCGCAGTCACCTATTGCCACTTTCCCTCTCGATCTCGCTGCTCGCCACCCTCTTCGTTGGCGTGCCAGCGCAGCACGCCTTTGCGGTTGGGGACCCGACTTATCGCATAGCGGTGATCGCTGACGGGGAGACTGAAGGTTCGTACACGGTGCCCACTTTGAACCCAGACTCCTTCACGCTCGATGACATCGCCTCTGAATTTGGTCTCCCGGTCGCACTTCTGCTGCAGGTCAACACGGGCACCGGTTGGGGCGACTGCAACGGTGATGGTGACATCGCCGACCTAGGCGACTACGACTGGCCGACCGTGACGGAGGGGCGCAACGGCAGCGCGACAAACTTCGCCCTTTGTGGTGGTGAGGTTCTCCAGTTTCCGGTGTTCATTGAAGGGGCCACGGTTAGTGTGGTGGCAGGGGCTGGCTCTGGCGGCACAGTGAATGCCTGGAGCGGCACGTCAATGACCTCCTCAATTACTGGCGCATCCGGCACCTTCAATTGGGATCGCACTGACTACTTCGGCGACATTGCCGATCCAGACTCTGATGCCACCCCGTTTGAGGCCGACGAGATGGTGGGGACGAAAGTTGTCGTATCTGCGTCCGGCTATGGCGTTGCTGCGACGGACCTAGAGTTAACCGCCTGGAACGGATCCAGTAACTACTACACCATCGTGTCACTTAAATCGAATGGTCGACCGATGGAGGTGGTCAACGCATTCGGTGGCCAGACAACAAACGTTGTTGCCGACGGCGCACCCTGCACCTTCTACACCACCACCTCCACCTCACCGTCACTTTGGCGTTCATTTGACTGCGGGGGCACCTGGTCGCCGGTTGTGCTCTCCTCGGATGAGCGCGCCGAGACCACGGGCAACGACGGCGTTGAAGGAATGGACAAGAACTCCATCGTCACTGGCATCACCACCTCGGGCTGGCCTGGTGAGGTGGCCGTCATCATGCAGAGCAAGCTCTGGTTCAGCCGAGACTTTGGCACTTCGTGGAATAGCTTCGACCTGAAGTCCTACACGGGGTCAAGCGCCACTGGCACAACCTTGAGCGGCTTTTATACGCCGTACTGGGCACACGCCTACGACGAAACAAACAACATCCACTCCAGCTACCTCTTCTTGGTAAGTGGCCTGATCGGCGGCCCAGCAGGCCCACTGCAAGCCCTTGGCGTCTACGCAACGGTGATGCCTACCAGCGATGAGTACTCCATCGTCGATAACAACATCACTGGCGTTGACGACCCATGCGATGGGAACGCTGCAGATTGTGTCGGCAACGAGATCAAGCCAGGCCAATTCTTTGAACTTTCTGCGGCTATGAAATCCAATCTCGCTGGAGCGCCAGGTGGCACGACAAGGGGAACCTGGACCGGCTGGCTCTTTGCCGCAAAGCCTGGGGTTAGCAATGTGTACGTTGCGACGCAACAGGGAGCCACAGGCGGCGTGGTCATTGCTGAGCTCCCTCGGGCCGTGCCCTCAGGCAGTCAGAAGTTGTACACCTCAAGTGACCTCATGTCCGCGCTGGCGCTCAGTGCCAACTTCACCGTGTACGACAGCAGTGCGGGCGCTGGGGCTCGCGCAGCGGCGACACTCTTTGAGGTGCGCAGCCCGTACCAAGATGTTGATGTTGACGGCTGCGCGAACAGCTGCGCGCTGAGCCGTGACACGACCGTAAGCGGAGGACAGGCTGCACAAGATCTTATGGTGTTCGGTGGACCATCTGGCTGGTTGGCAGAAGACATCAACAACGACAGCACCGAAGACAACGGCACACTCACCACTGACTACGAGGGGCCGCGCTCCGTTGTAATTTGGGATCGTTCATCTAGTGGTCCAAATAGCACGGCAACGGTTCGCATCGCCACCTGGGTTACCAATGATCGAGCCATCACCGCCCTCGGCTCATATGACAACACAGATCACTGGGAGACGGCTGCAACGTCACTTGCTGCCGATGGCGGTTCGGGCGATGACCATGTGATCCAGAACAACCTCTACTCGCGAGGCGGGAATTCCCTCGTTGACGACGGCTGCAACGAAGCAACTGACACCGCCTTCGCCCCCGTGAAAGATGGCGCCGTCGGACAAGCTGGTGGCGGTGGCGATGCGGAGTGTGCGCCGAATCCGAACCGGCGCACCGCGGCGACGTGTGGCGAGAACACCACCCCAGCCGTAGGCTCTCTTGCCCCAATGCTCGGCTTCCAGGACAGCGACGGCTACGGCGCAACCTCAGGGGAGTACTACGGCACTGTCGCGATGATTCGCAGTTGCATCATCGTCCATGGAATCAACGTTAAGGCGTCGAGTGATATCGGCGGCGCGCTCGGTGCCGGCTACGGCGATGTCATCGTGATGGACACTCCAGGCGCCAATAACAACACTGGCTCCGCGTTCGACAGCGCCTTCAACTTCAAGACGGGCGTCTCCGGCAGCTCCGTCGTGATCTCGGGTGATGGTGCTCGCGGCCTCGTCAAGGCGGCGGTCTGGAGCCGCCCAGCGGCTGATAGCAACGTCAAATTCCTGGGTGCCGCCACGGCGAACTACGTGCCGCTCTTCCCGCAGGCATCGCACAGCGCCTGGAACTTCATCGCTAACCGAGCGGACCCAGGAACGCAATCCAGTGCCGGTGGATTCGCCGTCACCGGCCTCGCTGCACCGGTCGTGCGCGACACTGCCTTCAACCCATCTGACCCGAATGGCGTGGTCGCCACCTTCTCGTTCACGGGTGGCGGGCGCTCAGTGATCAGCTACGACGGTGGTCAGAGTTACTACACCTTCGCCGGTGGCGGCTCCAATTCGATCGCCTGGTGGAAGGGCGGTAACCAAGGGAGCGGCGATAACGAGCAAGGGACGAACTGGATCCTCAGTGGCTCGCTTACAGGCGGTGGATTCGCTGTCGCCCACTTCACCGACGGCGAATGGGTGACCGCTCGTGACATTGCGAACGGCGTGCTCGGAGACGGCAACGGTGATCTAGCTGACGGCGTCTCCGGCTGTAACGTTGCTACCGATGCAAATTGCGTGACGGTTGACTTCGATGCGCCAGTCGAAACGCTGAGCGGCTCCGCTCTAGTCGCGGGCGCAATTCGCGAACAGCGCGCCAATCCAGTCGATCCTGGTGCCAGAACGACGGGATGCAGTGACGCCACGAACACCGGGATTCGCGGTGACCAATTTGACGGGGCTTACTTTGGCCTCAGTGGTTCGGCCGATACGGTCTCAATTACGGGCATCCAGGGGACAGACTCCGCGATCGTTGTGCTCGGCTCTGGCCCATCAAGCCAGGCGAATGCCTCCGATGCGTACACGGTGGTGATGGTCAAGTTCAGAGCCGACGGCAACTTGGGAGTGAGTGGCGATCAGCCGTGCATTGACGACCTCTACTACCTCAAGGGGACCTCCTTCGTCCAACATCCCGGCAGCAACCTTTCAAGCGGAGCTCCCGACAATTACACCGCGCCACTCGGGCGCATTGGTGCGGCCTCGTACTGCCCTAAAGATGGAGTCAGTGGAAACTCACTCGGCGTGAACATTGCCGACGCCGTTGAAGACGTTCTTCTGATCGTTGTGTCAGACGAAGCAAATGGCGCGAGCGGGCAGTCAGGATTCGACGACGGCAAGATCATCAAGATCTCCGGCATCTATGCGGACAGTATCAGCGTCACTAGCCCGACGACATCAACGAGCGGCTACAAGGGTGGCGACTACCGTGACCTGAAGATGGACTGCGACACAGGCCTAGTCTTTGCCATCAAGAAGGACGCAGGAACCGGCACCACAGCGTCAACCTCTGCAGCTCTGTACAGCCTCGACGGTGCAGCCACCTTCGCCCCGATGGGATTTGCCTCAGCACTTGCGCTAAAGAACGCCATCAGCTCCGCCGAGACGATTGCCGTCGAGGCCGACCCGAATACGGGACTTGTGGACGTCGTCGTAGTGGCGAATGGTGGAAGTGTGGTCTCCGTGAAGATGGACCTTGAAGAGATGATGCCAGCGGCCACGACTCTCGCAGACCTCAACGATGAGCTCCCCGATACCCTCACGGCGGTCGCCGATGACCCATCAGCTGAGGGCGACGTCAGCACCGTCAATGATCCAAACTCCGCCGACGGCTTTGTCTTCGGCGGTGAGAAGCCGGGTGATATCGACTATCCAGCCTCCGAAGACGAAGCGCCCGACCTCGTCGTTGATGGCACCGACACCAGCGAGTTTGCACCCGCGGGCTTCGGGATCGCGAGCGCCAGCGATGGCGAAGACGCGACGCCCATCTTCGGCTCAGGCGGCGGCGCCCTCGACGTCACGGCGAAGATGCCAGCCTTTACCTTCGGGGCGAGCCTGACAGTTCCGTACAAATTCGGTCACGCCTCTACTACAGGGATTACGGGGTGGCACCAGCTTCCAGCGTCAGCGACAGAATCAGGCGCGGCGCAGACATATGCCGTTGCCTCAACATCGTCTGCATATTGCGAAGTGAAGACGAGCGGTGGGCGCGCCTATCTGCACATCAAGAAGCCGGGCACCTGCAAAGTCGGCATCACCGCGGCGGCCGCCGCCCCATACCTCGCCGGTACCAACTACTACGTGTACACGCTCAGCAAGGGGACACTCGGCGCGCCATCGATTGTGCCGACCTCGCCAGTATCGCGAGCCAAGGTGATCCAGACACTGGGCCTCTACGCCGACGATGCGAACACGGTCGGGTATCAAACGTCGACGAGCGTTATGCCAAAGATCACCTGGTCAGAGATCACTACTGGTGTAACCGCGTCAAAGAACGCCTGTGTCTTGGCTGCGAACAAGCTGACGCTCGCCCCGGCCGCAGCAGATGCTGGAAAGACCTGCAAGATCAAGGGAACTGCGGCAACCAGCACGAACTGGGGAGCGTGGACAACCACCTACACCATCACCTTCCCCTGAGAGCCGCCTAGACTGGGTGGCGTGGATACGCCGAACACCTCAACCTGACTGCTAGCCCCCCGCCTTGTTGGGCGCGTGTGGGGTGGCGATCGTCTGCGCCTACTAGCCCCCGACGCGGCGCCGAGCGGCCCAATCGGCGAAGCCTGGTTCGGTGATGCCGACGAGCAGCCGGGCGGCGTGCTGGTGAAGTTGCTTGACGTGCAAGATCGACTCTCGGTGCAGGTGCACCCCGACGACGACCTGGCCAAAGTGATGCACGGCGCAGGTGCGATCGGCAAGCATGAGGCGTGGGTCGTTTTAGAAGCTGCGCCTGGGGCCGAGTTGCTACTCGGGCGATCTCCATCGGTCACGGGCGCCGACATCACGAGCGCCCTGACGTCGAGCGCCGACATCACCCCACTATTGGCGCGGCACGCTGCGCATCGCGGCGATGTGTTCGACGTGCCGACCGGCTGCCTCCATGCGTTGATGCCCGGCCTCTTCATCTGGGAGGTGCAGCAGCGCTCCGACCGAACCTATCGTGTCGCCGACTGGGGGCGCAACGACCCGTCGCGGCCACTCCACTCCAAGGAGGCGATTCGTGCGACCGATGCGGAGCATCAGGCGACCCGCACGACCGCGATCGATTGGGAGCAGCCAGGAGAGCAGACCCTCGTCGCCTCGCCGCACTTCTCCGCCCGCGCCGTTGTGGGCCCATGGACGGGGAGCATCTCTATCGGCCCCCGAGGCGCCACCGCCACGGCAACCGGCCCAACAGTTGCGGGCGGGTGGCGGCTAGGGGCGCTGGCCACCGCCCACCTTGCTGCAGGCGAGATCGACCTCGTCGTCTCAGAGGGGGCCGCCCTCCTGGTCGCCGAAGGGCGCTAGGCAAAAGATTCGGATTCCTTAGCCTTCGCGCGTCTGAGCACGGCGCCGCACAGAGCGCCGCAGAGAAATGGGTTGCGCCCAGGCGCGGGCTCGTTCATGATTACCTTCCTCGACTGCCTCGGACGCAGCCGCACTGTCGGATCTACTTCTGTAGATGAGACGTGATCACGTAGTCCGAAACAGAGGCGAGCCCAGCCTGAACGGTTGGGAATAGTAGATAGGAGGACCTCATGAAGGTCTTTAACAAGAAGGGCCTTAGCGCCCTTGCAGCAGTTGCGATTCTCGCAGCTGCATGCGGTGGCTCGACGGCGAGCACCGCGGGCAAGACGTTGACAGTCGGGATTAGCTTCCCGCTCAACGGCTCTGCTCTTGCTGCAGCGGGCCCTGCCCGCGACGGCGCGCTCCTTGCGATCAAGGAGGCTTCGATTGAGGGCTACACCCTCAAGGCGAAGGTTCTTGACCACGCTAAGGAAGGCGCACACAACCCAGACCAGGCCGCTGCAGACATGCTGACCTTCGTTGGTCAGGAAGATGTCGTCGCCGTGGTTGGTCCATTCAACTCGGCTTCGGCCCGAGCCCAGATTCCTGTCTCGTCAGAGGCCGGACTTCTTCAGTGCTCGCCGTCGAACACGAACCCAACACTCACCAAGGGTGCTGACGGCGAAGCCCTCCGCGGCGGCCGTGCAGTGAACTACGTGCGTGTTGCAACGACGGACGACCTTCAGGGGCCAGCCGTTGCTGTGTACGCCAAGGAGAACGGCGCTAAGAAGATCTACATCCTCGACTCCACCGATGCCTATGGCAAGGGTGTAGCGGATGCCTTCGAGACGCAGTTCAAGGCCGATGGCGGCACCGTTGTTGGCCGACAGGGCCTCCCAACGGGCACGACCGACTTCTCCGCTGCCGCTACGGCCGCGAAGGCAGCCGGCGCTGACTCGATCTTCTACGGTGGTGTGACGTCAGACGGCGCCCCACTCTTCCGTAACGCACTTGCCCAGGCGGGCATCGGCGCGCTGCCGTTCTATGGTGCCGATGGCATCTACGACGGCACGACCGAGGGTTCGTACATTGCAACCGCTGGCGCAAACGCTGAGAACAGCTACGCGTCACAGGCTGCGATCGAGAACATTCCTGGCAAGGACGACTTCAACGTGAAGTTCAAGGCTGAGTTCGGCAAGGATGCCGAGGGCTACGCCTACGCTGGCTATGCCTGCGCACAGATCATCATCGAGGGGATCAAGGCTGCCGTTGCAGGTGGCGATGTGACCCGCGAGACGGTTCGTGCAGCTGTTGTCGACAAGGGCACCGTCTTCGAGACGGTTCTCGGTTCGGTCAGCTTCGACGCCGTTGGCGACACGACCCAGCGCATCATCTCCCTGTACAAGGTTGATGGCGGTGCTTGGAAGTTCGTTAAGGAGATCAACTACGGGAACTAATCTGGTCGCGTAGGGGAACCTACGCGCCTGATATAGGCACCGTGAAGGCCCTCACCGCCCGTAAGGGTGGTGAGGGCCTTCGTTATTGCGGCGCGCAGGGCGCCCTCTTGCCGAATCCCCCGTTGGGCGGCACTATCTACGGAATGAGTCTGCAGCCCGCCTGGGTTGCCAGTGAGGGGGGTATATGGCCACTGCCAGCGTGACGAGCAGCACTGCAGGACGTCTCCTTGGCACTGCACGCCTGCCGCTCAGCATCTTCGCCTTCCTGGCGCTGGGATTAGGTGTGCTCGGGATCGACCAGTTTGTGAACGCCATGACGCTCGGCGCAATCTACGCCCTCGTCGCCCTCGGCTACACCATGGTCTACGGCATCATCGAGCTGATCAACTTCGCCCACGGTGACGTCTTCATGGTCGGCTCTTTCGTGGCCATGTTCATCAGCAGCAGTCTGTTGGGTAACGAGGGGAGCATTACGAATGTTCCACTCCTTGGTGTCAGCGTGCTCGTGCTCTTCGCGCTCACGATCGGCGTGATGGCCCTGCTCGGCGCGCTAATCGAACGCCTTGCCTATCGACCACTCCGTCGCGCCCCAAAGCTGGCCCCGCTCATTACCGCCATCGGCGTGAGCTTCATCTTGCAGAACCTCATTCAGTTCTTCTTCGGCCCAACCATCGTCACGGTGCCCCAGCTCGTGCCAATTGAGTGGTCAATCCAAGTCTCTGGGTCGCGGGTACCCCTCTTGAATCTCTTCGTGATCGCGAGCTCGGTGATCTTGATGGTCGCCCTGCAGCTCTTCATCTCACGCACCCGCACCGGCCGCGCGATGCGCACGACCTCTATGGATCGTGATGCATCGTCGCTGATGGGCGTCAACATTAATCGCACGATCATGATCACCTTCCTGATCGGCTCTGGTCTCGCTGGCGCTGCAGGCGTCGTGCACGGCTTGTACTACGGCAACACCAATTACAGCCTTGGGTTCCAGTCCGGCCTGAAGGCCTTTACAGCAGCGGTGCTTGGCGGTATCGGCAACACGGCGGGTGCTGCCCTCGGAGGCTTCCTCATTGCCTTCGTGGAGGTTGGTGCATCGGCGTTCGGTTACGGCCGTTGGGGTGGTGCAGTTGTCTTCTCGCTCCTCGTCATCTTCTTAGTCTTCCGACCTACTGGTCTCCTCGGCTCGCACACAGGTGACCGCGCATGAGCCGAATCAGCACTGCCCTAAGCGCTCCATTCGCGCCGGTGCGAGCGTATTTCCGTAAGCACCGCAGCTTCGGCATCTTCGTCGGGGTGGCGCTGCTCAGCATCGCCCTGCCACTCCTCACGCGCGTGCCGCCATTTGACGGCATTCAGTCGACGAACGCTTGGGTGAACGCCTTCACCACCGCCGCCATCTACGCAATGCTGGCGATGGGCCTCAATGTGGTGATCGGCTTTGCCGGCCTGCTTGACCTTGGCTATGCCGCCTTCTTTGCCCTCGGTGGCTACACCTACGCCTTCGTCGCCTCGCCATTCACTGGAGTGCACTTGCCGTTTTGGCCGATGCTGCTTGCCGGCGGCGTCGTCGGCGCAATCTTCGGCGTGCTGCTCGGTGCACCAACGCTGCGCCTTCGCGGTGACTACCTCGCGATCGTGACCCTCGGCTTCGGAGAGATCGTGCCGATCACCCTGATGAATGCCGACAAGTTCACTGACGGCGTGAACGGTATCGGTGGCATTGATAAGCCAAGCATTCCAGGCATCTTGCAGTTCACCCTCACCAACCCGTGGCCGATGTACGGATTGGTCATCGCCCTCTTTGCCCTCATCATGATCATGATCTACCGACTTCAAGATTCCCGAATTGGCCGAACCTGGGATGCGATTCGTGAAGATGAACTCGCCGCGGAATCTTCTGGCGTGAATGTTGTGATCGCGAAGCTGCAGGCATTTGCCGTTGGTGCTTCAATCGCTGGCATCGTCGGCGTAGTGAACGCCGCGAAGATCACAATCGTGACGCCCGACCAGTTCCGGTTTGCTGTCTCCATCAGTGTTCTCGCCGCTGTGGTGCTAGGTGGTATGGGGAACACCATTGGTGTCGCTACTGGTGCGTTCGTTATCTACCTCTTCCAGAGCATCCTGCTGAAGCAGTTGAATACGCTGGTTGAGAATTTCAACATCCCGGTGCTCAACCAGATTGACTTCTTGGACTTCCAGTACGTGCTCTACGGCATCGTGCTCGTGCTCATGATGCTCAAGCGACCGCAGGGAATCTTCCCGGCGCGTCGACGCATGCGTGAGTTTGCCCCCCTGAAGATTGGGAAGCGAGGGCTGAAGTGAGCGCGGCAAAGGGCGGACCAATGCTGCGGGCTCGCGGCGTCACCCGAAAGTTCGGCGGCCTTATTGCTGTGAACAGCGTGGACTTCGAGATCCCGCGCGGCTCAATCAGCGCGATCATCGGGCCGAACGGGGCAGGGAAGACCACCTTCTTCAACGTTATTGCTGGCATCTACGCGCCAACGGCGGGCACGATCGAGCTTGATGGGAAGCCGTTGATCTCGCCGCCGACCGGGGCAGGCCGAGAGCCGATCCTGCTCATTCTGCCGACCATTCCATTCATCGCTCTGGCGATCTACTCCCTCCTCGTCGTAGGTGGCGATACAGGCCTCGTCGAGGGGGTTGCCTCTGTTGCCGCCGCCCTTCTCGGCTTTGTCGGCGCACTGCTCCTGAACATTATTCGCCCAGCCTGGTACAACCGCCTCATCAAGCGCATTGGCGTCACGCGACCAGCACGACCGAACGACATGGTGGTGGCTGGGCTCGCGCGCACCTTCCAGAACATTCGTCTCTACAAGAGCTTGACGACGCTCGAAAACATCCTCGTCGGCATGCATGTGCACATGCATGGCAGTTTCCTCGGCGCACTCTTTAAGTCCCGCCTGGTGCGCGAAGAGGAGGCGGCCGCTGAGCAGCGCGCCCGCGAGCTTCTCGCCTTTGTGGACCTTGCTGGGATGGAGAACGAGTTGGCGAAGAACTTGCCGTACGGAAAGCAGCGCCTGCTCGAGATCGCACGTGCGATCGCCAGCCGACCGAAGCTCCTCTTGCTCGACGAGCCGGCCGCCGGCATGAATCCGAGAGAGACCGAAGAGATGACCGCGCTCATCCGTCGCATTCGCGATGAGCTGGGCATCACCATCCTGCTGATCGAGCACGACATGCGCGTGGTCATGGGCATCTCAGACCACATCACGGTGCTCGACCACGGTGAAAAGATTGCCGAAGGCCTGCCAAAGGCGATCCGCACCAACCCAAAGGTGATCGAGGCCTACCTCGGCCGCGGCGCCGCAGCGGGACACTGAGAGGAGTACGACGATGGCACCACTGCTTGAACTAAAGGATGTGCACACGTACTACGGTGGGGTGCACGCCCTTCGTGGCGTCTCGCTGAAAGTTGAAGAGGGCGAGATCGTCACGCTGATCGGCTCAAACGGTGCCGGTAAGACGACGACCCTGCGCACCATCTCTGGCCTGGAGCGTGCTCGCTCCGGGAGCATCAAGCTGAAGGGGAAGTCGATTGAGAAGGCTGAGCCGCACGAGATCGTAAAGCTCGGCGTTGGCCACAGCCCTGAGGGTCGTCGCGTCTTCGCCCGCATGTCGGTGCGCGAGAACCTTGAGATGGGCGCATTCCTGCGCAAGTCGGGCCCCGACGTGCAGAAGGACTTCAAGAAGGTCTTTGAGCTCTTCCCACGGCTGAAGGAGCGCGAGAGCCAGGCCGCCGGCACCATGTCGGGTGGCGAGCAGCAGATGCTCGCGATCGGACGCGCCCTGATGGCACAGCCAAAGATCCTGCTGCTCGATGAGCCTTCGATGGGCCTCGCGCCAATCTTGGTGGAGCAGATCTTCGACATCATCACCGAGATCAATTCGCGCGGCACCGCGGTACTCCTGGTTGAGCAGAACGCCATGATGGCGCTCGGCATTGCCAAGCGCGGCTACATCTTGCAGATCGGCGAGGTTACCCTCGAAGACAGCTGCGCGAAGTTGGCGAAGAACCCGAAGGTGCGCGAGGCCTACCTCGGCGTCTAGCCGGCGATCTTGCGCAGCGCCCTAAAGAGGCGCCGCCCGTCACTTCGATCTGCAATCTCTCTTGGCATCTGCCCAGCTGTTACTCCAAGCAGCCGCTGGTGCGCGGCAATGGCGCTCGCCAACCCAGCGATGTGGTGCGTTGGCTTTGCGCCACGCTCCCACCAGAGCCCGTCGATGGTCATAGCCCCCGTCTCTTTGACGCGCCGTAGTTGAATGCGTCCGACGATGGCGTCACCCGCATGGATCGGCATCACGTACGGCCCGTACACGCGACGCTTTTCAGGGGTGTAGATCTCCCAGCGGTAGTGGAAGTTGTAGAGCGTCTCGAGTCGCTTGCGGTCGTGAATGAGCGGGTCGAGCGGCGAGAGCAGGGCCACCGCATTCGGATCGGCGGCCACCGGTCGGGTGCCGGCTGTGGCGCGCATCGCTGCCTCAAGGGCGAAGCGCTCGCCGCCGGGAATGCGCCACGGCCCTGGCAGCCCGTCGATCTCAATGTTCAGCAGCGCACCGCGCTCGGTGAGTCGACGCACCAGCTCCTTGCGCTTCAGCGGCCAGTCGGTCTGCACCCAGACGCCGTTCGCAGAGGCGAGTCCCAGGTCGCGGTGCCGCGCCAAGAAGGTGTGTTCGATCTGCTCCTCTTCGCTGACGCGGCGCTCGAGCACGTTGCGCGGGATTAGCCGCTCGGCGAGGTCAAACCAGCGCCGCGAGCCGTCACGGCGCGCGAGGTGCAGCAGGCCTGCCAGCTGCAGCATCTCGAGGGCGGCGCGATAGGCGGGGGTTTGCCCCCACGACCAGGCGACAGATTTTGACGGGCCAAAGTCGGCGGCGCTGAGTGGCCCCTCGGCACTAATGCGCGCCATGATCGTGTCGGCCCACGGCTTCAGTCGCTTGTAGGTGCCGTCGCGCCAGTAGCGCTCGCGGCGCTTGTCGGCGGGGCGACGGTAGTAGGGGAGCTCACTCGTAGGCACGATGACCAGCACGCCGTTGTACTGCTCCACGAGGGCACGGTGGGCGGGCACCTTCGCGTAGAGGAGCTCGTCGACCCAGCGTGGTTCAAACCCGTCGATCCGTGCATGACAAACGATCTCGTGGCTGCGCCCGGCAAGGTCTACCGGGTCGAACTGCAGTGAGCCGAGTCGCTCAACGAGGGCGAGGACCGAGCCCTTGCTGGCGGGGAGCTGTCGCGGCGGGAGGAGCATGTGGCGCTCGGCGAGGAAGCGGCGGGCCGCCGCCCTCGAGACGCGCAGTGGCGCGTCGCCTGCGTTCATTTCAGTGTGACGCGGCTCCGCGTGCGATTGTTCGGTTTCGTGCCGTCACCATGATCGCGACTCCAGCAACAACTACGGCACCACCGGCAATGAGTTGTGCCGAGATCGGCTCGCTCAAGATGAAGCTGCCCGCGAGTACGGCGACGACTGGATTCACATAGGCGTAGGTCGAGACGAGACCGAACGGTGCCACGCGCAGCAACCAGGTGTAGATGTTGTAGGCGATCAGGCTCCCCACAACTACGAGATAGGCGAGGGCGAAGATCACGTCACTCCCCAGGGCGCCGAACTGCACGTCCTTCCACTCGCCGAGGATCGTGGCGATCACGGCACCGCCAACGGAGCCGGCGAGCATCTGAATCGCCACGGCGACCCGTGAGTCGGCCGGCGTTGCGGCGCGGCGCTGGCTCCAGATCGAACCGCCACCCCAGCTGAGCGGGCTAAAGAGGATGCAGGCGAGGCCGAGTGGATCGAGACCGGCGTCTCCCGCCTTAGGTGAAATCAAGATCACCACACCGACAATGCCGACGGCGATGCCGAGGATGCTGAGTGGCGCGATGCGATCCTTGTAGATAACGCG
Source organism: bacterium (assembly GCA_037135015.1). Taxonomy (GTDB): domain Bacteria; phylum Chloroflexota; class Limnocylindria; order Limnocylindrales; family Limnocylindraceae; genus Limnocylindrus. The sequence goes on from JBAXLC010000011.1 coordinate 13,908, forward strand.
CCCGATCACGGCGACCCAGATTGGGAGCAGCGCGATGAGCAGCGCGGTGATGCCCGAAGGGATTGTCTGCTCGCCAAACGAGGTCACACCGAGCCCGCCAACGTTCAAGGCGAGGCCAACGATCGCCTGGTCGCGGATTTGCGCGCGGGTGAGCGAGCGCAGCGCGTCACGAGCAAAAACCGCGACGAGCGCCAGCATGGCCACGCCAGCGAAGGCGAAGCGAATAGCCACCATGGCGAATGGCGGGATTGCCATACCCACATCCTGGTCAGGTTTGACGACGACGCGAATAGCCAGATAGGTGGTGCCCCAAATGATGTAGATGGCAAGCATCGCCAGGGCGATCGTGAACGGCGTCGCGGCGGTGAGTCGGGGGGCCGCCTTCGAGGTTGTTGTTGCCATGGTGCTGATGCTAACCGAGACGGATCAGCCCTGCCCCGCTGCGCTCGCGTATCCTTCCACGATGCGTTCGAGTCGTCTCCCATGGATTCTTGTCGTCGGCATCTCGGCGATCGGCTATGGGTCAGGCTCACTTTTTGCGAAGGCGATCTACCCAACGGGCTTTGATTGGCTTGACCTACTTGTGTGGCGTCACCTACTGGCCGCGCTCATCCTTGGGGCCATCGTGCTGGTACTCCCCGCTGGCCACGCAGCGCTCCGTGGCCTCACACGAGAGCGCGCACTTCGCTCCTTTGCGATTGGGCTCTTCTTCACCGCGAATGCCGCCACCTATTTCGGCAGCCTGACCTGGATCGACGCCTCGCTCGCCGGACTCATGACCTACGCCTTCCCAGCAATCGTTGCCGTGCTCTCGATCTTCTTCGCCCACGCACCGTCAGGTCCGCGCCCCTGGATCGCCCTCGCCATCGCAACGACCGGCGTCGTGCTCGGCGTCGGCGGAATCCCCGACGCAAAGGAGCCAGCGCTGATCGGCCTCGTGCTCGGGGTGGCCTCACCGATCATCTACAGCTGCTAC
>JBAXLC010000012.1:0-13340 GCA_037135015.1 bacterium
ACCGCCGTCGGTCAGGGCACTGCCTGCGCTGCGGGCCGCGAACCAGCCGGTGAAGTCGTAGCCGGTGCGGCTTGGGTTGGTAATTGGGAAGGCGAGCACCCCGGTGATCGTGTAGTTCTGGGTGCTGGTGCTGTTGGCCCCGTAGTTCTGGTCATAGGTGATGACGTAGTAGTCGCTCTTCAACGTCCACTGGGCGTAGAGGGCGTAGTCGTTCGCGGCGGCGCCGGTGCTGATCCTGCTGCCGCCGGTGGTGGCGGTGTACCAGCCGGTGAAGTCGTAGCCGGTGCGGGTTGGCGTCGTCGAGACGGTGATCGTCTGCACGATCGTGTAGCCCTGTGTGGCGGCACCGGTGAGCACGCCGTTGTTGGCGTCGTAGGTCACGGTGTAGTAGTTGCTGGTCGCCGTCCACTGGGCGTAGAGGGTGCGGGTACTGGCAGCATCGCCATTGTTGACCCGTGTGCCGCCACTGGCGGCGGTGTACCAGCCGTTGAAGGAGTAGCCCGTGTTACCACCTGGATCGACTGGCAGGGCAAGGACTCCCCCGAGCATGTAGTTCTGGGCGGCCGGACTGTTACCCCCGTTGCCGTCGAACGTAACCGTATAGGCGTAGGCGCTCGCCACATTGAACGTCACGGTGGACGACGCAGCGGTATACCGAGCGTCCGTCGCGACGGTCGCGGTTACCGTACAAGTGCCCACAGAGTAGAAATTCACGACCAGCCCAACGACGTTGCACACGGCGGGATTGCTCGCCCCGTAGGAGACTGCGCCCGTACCAGTCTTGCCCAAGACGAGCAGCTCCAGTCCACTCATGGACGTATCAATGTTACGGGGGTTTTGTGCTCCACCAACGAACAGGGTGATCTCCTGGGTGATCTTCGCGATCGAGAAGGACTTAGTTACAGGTGTCGCAGCAACGTAGTACGCGTTCCCGGCCTGTGATGCCGTGATTGAGCAGGTGCCAGCAATAAGGAGGGTGACCGCGCCCGTTGCGCTAGCTACAGAACAGACGGATGGCGTGTTGGAGGAGAGGCTGACGGGAAGGCTACTACTCGCTGAGACACTAAGGACGAAGAATCCAGCGCTGAGATTCTGATCGTCAGGCTGCGTAAAGGTGATCGACTGGCTCGTTTTGTCTACCAAAAAGGTTCGCGTCACTGACGTCGCGGGCAGGTAGACGTTGGTCCCCGACTGGCGCGCCGTGATCGAACAGGTCCCCGAACTGATCAGTGTGACGACTGCGGTGGAGCTCGAGACGAGGCAGACGGAAGGAGTGTTCGACTGAAGGGTGATCGGAAGCAGACTGTCACTTGCAACATCAAGCACGACGAATCCCCTTACGAGGAACGTATCGTCAGGCTGCACGAACGTAATGGTCTGAGGGAGCGCAGTGATCGTGAAGGATTGTGATTGCGGTGTGGCGGCGGCATAGACGGCGGTCTCTGATCGCGAAGCCACAATGGTGCACGTGCCAGCGGCGCGCAGGACCGCGAGTGAGCCGCTGACGCTACAGGTCAGCGGGGTGCTCGAGGCGAACGAGACGGTCAGCTGGCTGTCGGTGTACGCGTCCAGCGAGACAAAGCCTGCATCCATGGTTTGGTCACTGATCGGATTAAAGGTGATCTCCTGGGGGTAGCGAACCTTGAAGCTCTTAACCACGTCTGAGGCCGCAGCGAATCGGCTATCCCCTGTCTGGCGCGCGGTAACGGTACAGGTGCCAACCGTGAGCAGGGTGACCGTGCTCCCGGTGACGGTACAGACCGAGGACGGCGCCGCCGAGAAGGTCACGGCGAGCGTGCTGGAGGCTGAGGCGCTCAACACCACGGTTGTTTCTGGTGCCACCGTCCCGAGCGTCTGTGCCCAGGTGATCGTCTGGGATTTCAGGGCCACCGTAAATGATTGAATAACAGGGGTCGCTGCGACGAACGTTGCCGAACCCGCCTGCGTGGCGGTGATCGAACAGGTGCCGGAAGTCAGCACCGTAATAGTCGAACCTGAGACCGTACAGACCGGCAGTGTCGTCGAGGTATACGTGACCGCCAGGGCGGATGACGCAGATCCGGTGATTACTGGCGCGGCATCGCCCCAGGTAATCGAGCCTGAACTGAGCGTAAAGGTGATGACGTTCGGGCGAAGGGTCACCGTAAATGTTTGAGTAACGGGAGTAGCTAGGGCGACCGTCGCCGAGCCCGCCTGGGCGGCCTGGATTCCACAGGTGCCTGTAGTGAGCACGGTGATAGTCGACCCTGTGACACTACAAACTAATGGCGTCGTCGAGGTGTACGTGACAACCAAGCCAGACGACGCGGATGCGGTGATTACTGGTGCGGCATCGCCGAGAGCCATAGTGGCTTTGTTGAGCGTGAAGGTGATGACGTTCGGGGTCTTGCCCACCGCAAATGTTTGAACAACGCTGGTCGCTGTGGCGACCGTCGCCGAGCCCGCCTGAGCGGCGGTGATCGTGCAGTTCCCGATTCCAACCAGTGTCACGAGCCCTGTCGTAGTCGTTGTACAGATGGCTGCAGTTGAGCTCGTGAATGAAATGGCAAGACCGCTTGAGGCGGTTGCGGTCATCTGCACTGGAGATTGGTTGAACGTTACTCCCGCCGGCAGACCGAACGTAATCACATTCGGGGCCTTGCTCACCGCAATTGTTCTTGGAACCGCGACAGCTGCGCTCCAGAACGTGGCGCCTGATTGCCCGCCCGCTTGAGCGGCGGTGATCGTGCAGTTCCCGATTCCAACCAGCGTCACGAGCCCTGTCGTAGTCGTTGTACAGATGAGCGGGGTTGAGCTCGTGAATGTCACCGCAAGACCGCTTGTGGCGGTTGCAATCATCTGCACTGGAGATTGGTTGAACGTTACTGCCGCCGGCTGCGCAAAGGTGATTGTTTGTGCTTGTGGTGCGGCGACGAGCGGGATTGGTCCCGTACCTTGTACCACCGAGCGAGAAACAACAGACGAGGAGAGCGCGGCGGGGTCACTCGAAACTCCTGTGTTGCCCAACACCGCTGAGGTTGGGGCCAACACAAAAAGAAGCAACCCGATGAAAGACCGCCTCAGATACTTCACGACGTGATCATACGCTTCAATATTTTCATTATTTATGAAGCCTTTTGATAAATTTCAGTAAAGGTTAAATCGGTGACAAGCGTGATCAAAAGCCACTGTCGTGCAGTGTCTCGCGCCTCTTTGTTATTCATCTCTCTGTGGATTTGTGAGATAACGGGTGCGAGGCCATCCACGAGCAGCTGCTCGGCTTTTCGCCATTGCGGGTGTCTCTCCACGGGAGTTGCGTTCAGGCCGCTCAGTAGAGAGAGGGCGAACTTGTGTTCAAGCATCCATGCGCGACGGCGCTGGTGCCAGGCCCTGAGCACGGCGGGTGGCGAGCCTTCAGCCTCAAGCAGCATCCGTTCTGCGGCTGCTTCCTCGACGTAGAGTTTGATTGCTGCCTCGGTGAGCAGCAACTCGAGCGTCCGGAAGTGGTACTTAACAAGCGAGGGACTCACCCCTGCGGCGTCAGCGATCGAACTGGCACGAATCCCGAGGGGCGACGTGGATTGCAGGAGGCGAATCGCCCCGTCAAGGATCTTGCTGTGCGTGGACAACGGGCTCATTGCCGCACCGTACGTCGTAATTGACAACAACGGTTGAATTTCTACAAATTACTGAATACTTTTCATTTGTTTATTTTTCAATTCCATCACGGCCGGGTCACTCGCTCATCGCAGTTCTGAGAGCTCATTCGCCACCGAACTGTGATGCTCTCGAAGGCGTCATCAAGTTTTGTATTTTTTATAAATTCCCTGCTCCTATGCCTATCGCTCAACTGAGCACAGAATCGCCGCAGCTTACCCGCCAGTGAGCAGCGGCGACTCGTTGATATGGGGCGGCTAGCGCTTAGTCGTCTTCGCCGTCCTCGCCGTCGTCATCCCCGTCACCCTCCCCATCGTCGTCTTCATCGCCGTCTTGGTCGCCTGATCCGCCGCCTGGTGGCGGTGGAATGACAACTGGATCCGTGGCTGGAGCTGGATCAACAACCGGCACATCGCTTGGTGCTGGCGTGACATCAACGACGAGCCCTGGGTCGACAGTTGGGTCAACGGCTGGATCGACGGACGCATCAGGCGACTGGTCGACTACAGCTGCAGACTCAGTGCCGCCGAGTGGAGGCAAGATCCCTGCCTGGCTGGCGAACACTCCGCCGATCGAGAGGCCGAATCCGGCGGCCAGCACGAAGGCAACAATCGTCGACGCTGGGCTGCGACCGCTGGAGACCGCCTGCGGTGCGTACTCGGGGCGCCATGGCTCCATCGGTGCGAGTTCCTGACCCTCGAATGAGCTCTTGTTCTTTGCCATCAGGTTGCTCCTTTCATTCGCCGCGGCTATCGCCTCGGTCGCCTATAGCCATGATCGGTGCCTGGTGGTGCGGGCGTCCTGTGTGAGCACACAGGATCTCGTAAGAAGTCGCTAATAAATCCCGTTATATCGTGCGGGTGCGAAATCCTTCGGTGGCGGTGAGCACCCCGTCGGTGTCCATGGCAAGGGCACCGTAGCCAGGCTCCTGATCGACCCGCTGCATGCCCGCTCGCCCCTCGAGGAAGCAGATGGTGGCCAGGGCATCCACCCGGGCAATATCTGGCCCAACTACGGTGAAGCTGAGCCAGGGGCTCTCCGCCACTTCGCCACTCGCCGCGTCGCGAAGGTGCCCAGGTCGCTCTGACATGCCACTCGTGGCAATGGCCGCGTTCCGTAGGGCGACGCGCGCTACCAGCGTCGTGTTGCGGCGTGGGTCAACCACTCCAACACTCCAGCCGATGCCGGCAGGGCCACCGCCCGCGGCGGTGATGTCGCCACCGATACCGAGCGAGAAGTTGTCGACGCCGTGGTCGCGCAAGATGGCGCCCGCCACGCCGATCGCCCAGCCCTTCACGTAACCGGCAGGCTCAAGGCCGCCATCGCGCCCAGCGTGCCAGGCATCAAAGATTCCGCCACTCTCTTTATTGAGTGCGTCGCAGATCTCCAAGATCTCTTGGGTCTCCGGGTGTGCATCTACCCTCGCCAGTAGGCCATCGCGAATGCGGCAGATCTCAGAGGTCGGCCGATACGTAGAGAAGCGCTCCTCGATCTCATTCAGCCGCGCGAACGTTGCCTCAACCGCGGCCGATGGAAGTGGTCCCACAACGGCCAGTGAGGCTGCGGTGCCGAAGACCTTTCGTACGACACGCGTAACGGCCTCGTCGAGTGTGCCGCTCAATAGCTGGCCTTGTCGATGGCTGCCTGGAGCGAATTTGCGTAGCCCCACCAGGAGTAGGTCGCGCCGCTACAGGCCGATGGCTGCAGTGCCATGAAGTCACTTCCTGCCGAGCTACTCGCACTCAGATCAATCGCCGCACTGTTAAACACCGCCTCAGTACATGCCGACTTGCGATAGCCGATTGCCCATCGACCACTCTGCGAGGCCGAGGCGCTGGTGACCTTGCCGCCGCTAATCGTGACGGTCACCTTCATGGTGCCGTAGTTGTAGTTGAAGTTACTACCGGTATAGGTGCCGTTGTGTAGGGAGACGGCCGGTGTTGCGGTTGGCTTCGGCGTTGCCGTCGGCTTCGGCGTTGGCGTCGGCTTCGGCGTTGGCGTCGGGCTCACACCCGGCGCCAACGATGGGTCAGGCGTTGGGCTTGGCGTCGGCGTTGGATCGATTGTTGGGCTCGCCGATGGATCTGGTGTGATCCCACCGATCCCCGCCTGGGCTGGTGGCACATATCCAATGATCAGGCGCAGCCCCGCCACCGTAAAGATGAGTGAGATCAGTCCTCGTCGTGGCATATTCGTGCTCCTCTCTGCCCTACTGGGCTACCAACTAAATCGCTCAAGGTGGATCTGGTCATGCGGCACACCAATGTCGCGGAGGCTCTTCTCGACGGTAGCCATCATGCGCGGCGAGCCGCAGAGGTAGATGTCGCGCTCCCGCACATCGGGGTAGGCAGCCCAAAGGCCACCCGGCGAAAGCGGGTCATCGTTGAAGGCGAATTGATCGCGGCTCCCCGTCACAAAATCAATCGTTGCGCCACGCACCTCGGCGATGCGGGTGAGCTCCTGCTTAAAGACGACCGAGGCATTGGAGGGGGCGCGGTAGAGCAGCGCCATATCACCACGGCGCACCGGGAGCACCTCGAAGAGTGCGCGCAGCGGCGTGATGCCAATGCCGCCCGCGACAAGCAGTACTTTTTCGCGGGTACGCACGGCGCCGGTGAGGATGCCGTACGGCCCCTCAAGGAAGATGCGGGTGCCTGGCTTCATGCGCTGTAAATCGCGCGAACGATCGCCGAGCGCTTCGATGGTAAAGCGCAGGTGAATACCGTCTGGACCCGCCGAGAGGGAGTACGGGTTGGAGCGCCACCAGCCCTTGGCGTTCAGGATGCGAATGCCGAACCACTGCCCCGCCCGAACTGGCAGCTTATCCAACGCACTACCGGTGATCCACAGCGAGGCAACCCCGTCGCGTTCGATGACCACCTTGTCAATGTAGAAACGGTGGCGCAGGTTGCGCATGAGCGGCTCAATGAATCGGAAGAGGATAAGCGGCACAAAGGCGATGGCGTACAGGGCAATCCACGAGTTCCGGGCGAGGTCATCATCAACGAAGTCGACGCCAAGCGTGAGCTGATGCAGGAATCCGAGTGCCATAGCGACATACACGTACAGATGGATGCCGTACCAAGTTTCGTAGGCGAGTCGAGCACGTGCCGCGCGCATGGAGACGACCGCGACAACGATGAGGAGTGCGAGGGCAATCGTGCCGCCGAGCCCACCAGATTCGAGAAGCGTGAACGTATAGATCTGATTCCACACCTCACCGATCGTCGGGATTTTGCTGGTATCCGAGTAGCCGATTGTTGAAGCGATGGCGTGTGCGCCGATGAACCAGACACTGGCGTAGCCGGCGAGGCGATGGAGGCGCGACGCCTCGTCGCTACCAACGACCTGGTCGATGAATGGCGCACGCGACATCAATAGGATGCCGACGAGGGCAAGGTAGGTGCCGTAGAGCGCTGCCAACTGGCCAATGGCGGTGAGCGCATTCAGCGGGCTATCGAAACGATCGAGTCCGCCGTGTCGCACCCACATCGCGCCGATGATCAGCGCGATGCTGAGCACCCCCCAATTCAGATCGCTCGGAGTAATGGACCAGCGACGGGGTAGCGGCGGACTGGTTGGCGCCAGCTGGCGCGCGGAACTGGTTCGACTGGCGGTCGTCATACGATTCATCGTGCGGGAAGGGAGTTTGCCGCGTCCTGTACCCGTTCAAAACCTACGCCCAGCGAGATGAGAAGGTTCAAATCTTCGCGGTCCACGCCAGCGTGAGTGGCACCACCAGGCTCTCCCCCGCCTTCAATTGAATCGCCCCACCTCGGTGGAAGGCGTCTGGGGGGCCAGCCTGCGGTTCCACACAGAGGGCATCATCGGGGTCGTAGACCATCCAATGCGTCACGGCTGGGCCGGCGGTGAGGGTGAGCGTGAGCGCGTCACCCCAGGCGATCTGTGGCGGCGCGATTACACCCACGAACGGGTCGTCCCACGTTGCGCCAGATCCTCGTGCGGCGACGCCACCGTCAGCGGCAGGCTGCGTCACATCGACGAGATGCAGGCCAGGCATCGCGGCATCGCGCGCCAAGACACCGGTCGGCGCAATCGAGAGCACACCCTCGGTGCCAACTTCACTGCGACGCGTTGCGTCGAGCAAGAAGCGACGGAAGCAGGGGTGCCATCCGGCAGTGACAAGCTGCTCCACCTCAGCCGTAATAGTCAGCGTGATCGTCAGCGCACCGGCTGCGGCGGTGCCAGTCAGCTCCGCGGAGACCTCTGCTCGCGCGTTGAGTGGCCAGCCAGCGGCGCCATCTAGCGGCGCGTACATCATCGCCGATCTTCCGTCGCCAGCAACGCTCTGCTCAATTGCAGCGCTCTGATAGAGGCGCCCATGAAAGGCGTGATCGCCCCATGTTGGTGGGAAGTGGTGTGTGGCGCCCGTGAGATCGGTAAACGACGCGTTCGCCATGCGCCCAGCCCACGGCGCCATCGGAAAGATCCCCCACGTTGCAGGGTGACCGTTCTCGCGCACGAGCAGCTCACGGCCGCCAATAATGATGCTCCCGACTCGGAGCCCAGCATCTGGAAGAAGCGTGACGTGCACGCCATCCGCATTGAGAGTGATCGCGGTTGCCTGTAGGTAGTCGGGAATCTGTGGATGCGCCTCAGGTGTTGACGATGGCGTGAGGTGCGGATGCCGTGCGCTGCGAATCATCGTGCGACGCCCAGCGGTGCCATGACTCCCCCTCCAATGCGTAGCAGGTCGGCGGGTGAGAGCTCAATCGAGCGACCGCGTTGCCCCGCCGAGACGACGATCGTAGCGTGGGCGCTCGCTCCAGCATCGAGCAACAGCGGCAGTGGTCGCTTTGAACCGAGTGGACTTACGCCACCTGGCACGTAGCCCGTAACGCGACGCACGCTCTCAGCATCGGCGAGTGCTGCACGCTTGGCATGAAGTGCCGCAGCAACCCCCTTCTCAGAGAGCTCGCCACTGCTCGGCACCACCGCGAGGGCGAACAGGAGGCGCGCATCTTTCGCCCCCTCAATCGCGAGAACGAGCGTCTTATAGAGACGATCGGGTGAGATGCCGAGGGCCGCAGCCGCGGCGTCGCCGTAGGCAATGCGCTCGCCGCGATGCTGGTTGACGCCACTGAGCGGCTCGAGTTCATATTCGTGGAGCGTGAACGCAATACCGTGCTCAGTGAGCAGCGCGATCGCCGGAGTCCCAGCACCCATCGGGGCTACTCCTTGGCGGTGAGTGGAATTCGCACGATCATGCGCGCGCCGCCACCAACGGCGGTCTCCGCAGCAATCGTGCCGTTGTGCGCACCGGCAATGGAGCGGGCAATCGCAAGCCCAAGCCCGGCGCCGCCGTGGCTGCGCGCCTGGCCGGCACCGCGATAGAACGGCTCAAAGATGCGCTCGCGCTCGGAGAGCGGCACGCCCGGGCCTTCGTCGTCGACCCAAATCGACGCAAAGCCTTCAGAGATACTTGTACCGAGGGTGACTGAGCTCGCTGATGGGGAGTGACGGATAGCGTTCTCGACAAGGCCAAGCACCAGCTGAATTAGCCGGTCGGTATCGCCCGAGATGGTGAGGCGCTTGCGGCCAACATTCGCGCGCAGGTCTAGTCCGACGCGCTTGACCATCGGCCCTGCACGCTCAATCGCCTCGCGCGCGACGTCATCAAGATTGATGGGGTGGAGGTCAACCGTGGCCATGCGCTCGCCACCTTCGGACTTCGCCTGTCGACTGGAGAGGGTGAGCAGATCAGCGCTCAGGCGGCCGAGACGCTCGGACTCCGCCGCGATGCCGCGTAGCAGCTCAAGTCCCGCAGGCTTCACGAGCCCTTCACGCTGCAGGATTTCAGCGCTGGAAAGAATGACGGACGCTGGCGTTCGTAGCTCATGCGATGCGCTGGCAACCAGGGCACGTTCTCGCGCGGCGGCCGCGGCGATTGGGGCGAGGGCTCGACGAGCAATGAGCGTCGCCATTACCAGCGCGCCACCGAGTGAGAGGAGCGCAACGAGTACAAGGGAGCCGAACAGGTTCTGGCGCTGGGCATCACGTACATCGAGTCGGCCAGCCACCTGCACATAGCCGAGCACCTTACCGTTTGGATCCTGCGGGTGCCGGATCGGGGTGGTAACCACGCGGAACTCTGTGCGGCCGATCAACACGGTCTGTGCAGATGGTCGCGTGGCGGTTGCGTCAATCAACGTAAGGATGGGGAAATCTGTGCCACCTCCCGCGGAGCGCGCGAGAATTGCGCCAGTCACGTCAAGTACCGCCCACGGGCCACCAGCACCGAACTCCTCGTCGGTGAGGCCTGGTGGAATCGAGGGAGTCGCATCGTCGAGATGTGCACCTCGAACAACGACGACGAATGATGCGGTGATTGCCGATGGAGCGCGCCCACTGTCGTTGTCGTCGTTTTCATCGTCGCCACCGTCATCTGGCCCGCCACTCGGCATCGGAATGTCGCCGCTTGGGCGTGGGGATCGATCCTCCTCTGGGGCTTCCGATTCGTTCGGCTCTTCCGATTCACTTGGGCTCGCGCTCGGATCAGGAGAGGTGCCTGGGTCGGGAGAGACGTTTGGGAGCGGTGGCAACTGCTCTTGAATCTCCAGAACAATGCGCTCTGCTCGCGCCACAAGGGCGTTGTCGAGGCCAGCGTCAAGCGCGCTATTGCCAGCAACGGCCCCACCAACACCGACCACCGCCACGATGAGCGCTGTTGCGCCGAGAATGAAGAGCGACATCTGGCGACGGGTCCGCGCCAGCAGCGCCTCGATCCCCTCGCCCCTAAATTCGTCGCGCAGTGGCACGGTTACTTCTCTTTCGGCGCGTCGGACAGGCGATATCCAACGCCGCGCACCGTCTTTAGTAGATCGCTAAATCCGGCCTCTTCAAACTTCTTGCGCAGGTAGTGCACGTACAGGTCAACGACATTGGAGTACACATCAGGCTCAGCCCCCCACACCTCGTCAAGGAGCTGCTGTCGTGTGAGGGCGATGCCACGATTGCGAATCAGGTAGGCGATGAGTGCGTACTCGCGGGCCGAGAGGTCGATCACCTTTTCGCCTGCCGTAAGGGCGTGTCGACCCTCATCCAAGAGGAGCCCTGGCACCACTTCGCGTTCGGCTTCGCCGCTTGCCGACATCTCGCCGCGCCGACCAAGGGCGCGCACACGGGCCAACAGTTCCGTGGCGGCGAACGGCTTGGTTAGGTAATCGTCGGCGCCAGCGTCGAGCCCCTCGACGCGATCGTCCACAGTGCCGAGGGCGGTGAGCATGAGGACCGGCGTGGTGTCGCCGGCGTGGCGGCGGTCGCGCAGAATTGACGAGCCCTCGAGATCAGGAAGCATGCGGTCAAGAATGATGAGGTCCCACGATGCCGACTCCCAGAAGGTGATGCCGTCGGCGCCAGTTGCCGAAAGCTGCACGGTGTGGCGCTCAGCGGTGAGGAGTCGCGCAATCAGCGGACCAAGTCGAGCGTCGTCTTCAATGAGGAGAATCTTCATAATCTGATCGTGGCGTGCAGCGGTGAATCGGTCAAGCGAAATGGTTCTCATCTTTGAGATTTCACATCTGCGTGCGGAGCAGATTGCGAAAGGAGATGTGGTGCGCCCTGAGGGACTCGAACCCCCGACCCTCTGGTCCGAAGCCAGATGCTCTATCCGCTGAGCTAAGGGCGCATGTGTCTATCTTCGCTTAGATCGCCAGATCACTGGTGATGCTGGTCGGGGCGAGAGGATTTGAACCTCCGACCTCGTCGTCCCGAACGACGCGCGCTACCAAGCTGCGCTACGCCCCGACCGATCCCGCACCGCGGGAGGGGAAGGATAGCCGATTGACGCTACCCTTCGCCCATGAACCAGGCTTCGAACGAGGTGATCCTGCAGGTCGCGCTGACCTTCGATCACGACGCCATCAGCTCCGACGTTGAGAAGGGGCACCTCCCATTCGATCGCTCCATCGGTGAGTTCGGCCCACGCGTTGGCCTGCCACGCATCCTCGCCATCCTCGCGCGCGAATCCGTGCCCGCCACCTTCTTTGTTCCGGTGCACACCGCACACACCTGGCCCGAGAGTCTCGCCGCCATCGTGGCCGGCGGCCATGAAGTTGGCTGCCACGGCTGGGCCCACGAAGATCACGCCGCCCTCCCCGCTAATGCAGAGCGCGACCTGATCGTTCGCCAGAAGGCGGCCCTCACCACCGCTGCGCAGGGTGCCGGCTACACCGCGCCCATCGTTGGATTCCGCGCCCCCTACTGGTCGCTCTCCGAGCAGACCTTGAAGTTCGTTGAAGAGGCAGGCTTCACCTATGACTCATCGCTCGCCTGGGAAGAGACGCGCATCACCCCGGTGCGCCATGGCGATAAGCACGCAATTGAACGCTCCACCCTCGGTACCGATGGCACGCTGCTCGAGGCACCCATTAGCCACTGGCTCGACGACTGGCCCTGGTTCGAACCGGGTCGCGGTGGTGGCCCCGCATCACCACCGAGCGCCTTCGCCGAGGTGGCCCTCGCCGAGCTGCGCCTGGCGCATGCCCGTGCACTCGCCGACCCAGGCCTACGCAGCGGGGTACTGACCTATACCTTCCACCCCGAGTGCATTGGGCGTGGCAGCCGTGCTGAGGTGCTCGAGGCGATCATTGCTGCAGGGAAAGCACTCGGCGGCGTGCACTTCACGCGGCTTGATGCCGCCGTACACGCCGCCAAGTAACGAACGCTTGATCGCCGGGGTTCGCCCCGATCTGTTTTAGTAAAGCTCGAGGTAGCGCTCAACCTCCCAGTTCGAAACGTGGGTGCGGTACTCGTCCCACTCGGCCTGCTTGGCGTCCAAGAAGTGCGAGAGGATGTGCTCACCGAGGGCGCCACAGATGACTGGGTTCGCCTTGAGCTCTTCGATCGCCTCGATCAGGCTCCCTGGCAGCTCTTGGATCCCCTTCTGTGCCACGCGGACGGAGTCCATCTCGTAGAGCGACTCCTCGACCGGGTCTGGCAGCACCATCTTCTTCTCGATGCCGTCGAGGCCCGCCGCGATCATCACCGCAAAGGCGAGGTATGGGTTCGCCGATGGGTCTGGACAGCGCAGCTCCATGCGCGTTGCCTCAACTGAGCGGCCCGCCGAAATCATCGGTACGCGAATCAGTGCCGAGCGATTCCGTCGACCCCACACCAGGTAGGTCGGCGCTTCGTACCCTGGAACGAGTCGCTTGTACGAGTTCACCGTTGGTGCCAACACGGCGATCATTGATCGCGCATGCTTCAGAATGCCGGCCATGTACGACTTCGCGATTGGCGAGAGGCTGTACTTATCTTTCGCGTCGTAGAAAACGTTCTTGCCAGTCTTCAAGCTGGCGAGACTGATGTGCGTGTGCATGCCTGAGCCATTAATGCCATAGATCGGCTTCGGCATGAAACTCGCATAGAGCCCGTGCTGCTTGGCGATCTCCTTCAGCGCGTACTTAAAGGTGGTGGCATTGTCTGCGGTCGAGAGCGAGTCCGAATACTCGAAGTCAATCTCGTGCTGACCTGGCGCCACCTCGTGGTGCGCGGTTTCAATTTTGATGCCGAGCGCCTCGAGCGCATCGACCATGTCTTGACGCACGTCGATCCCCTGATCGCCGGTGAAGTCAAAGTAGCCAGCCTTGTCGTGCGGCTTCGTGACTGGGTGCCCATCGGCGCCGTACTCAAAGAGGAAGAACTCCAACTCTGGCCCCATGTTCACCTTGTAGCCGAGCTTC
>JBAXLC010000013.1:0-12897 GCA_037135015.1 bacterium
TCCTGCTCCTGCTCGGCCTCTTCATTAATGCACCGCTCGAAGAGCTTGCCAACCCGAACGTCACGCCAGCCGTGGCGAAGGCGCCGTGGTACTTCTTGGGCCTACAAGAGCTGCTCGCCTACTTCCACCCAACTGTTGCCGGCGCACTCACGCCAGCCGCCGTGCTCGTTGGCTCGGCACTGATTCCGTATCTCGATCGCCGCAACCTCCACAGCACGAAGCCATCGGATCGCAAGCTGGAAGTGACCCTCTTCTCGGTGCTCTGGGCACTCGGCCTCACCGTGACCTTCATCGGCATCTTCTTCCGCGGTCCTGGCTACTCCTTCATTCTGCCGTGGTCGACCGGCTTCTTCTTTAGCTTGTGATCGGAGGAACGCAGTGAGTCATTACGGCGTTGAACCGAGCGATCAGCCGAAAGCCCTTACCGCGCAAACCATTAAGGCGCTGCGCCACGAAGAGGTGAAGGGGATCTCGCGCCGCCGACTGCTGCGCACCACCATTGGCGCCGGCTTCGCACTCTGGTTGCTCGAAGTCACCGCGGGCACACTCGGCTTCCTCTGGCCAAACCTTGAGGGCGGCTTCGGCGGCAAGATTCGCGTCGGCACCCTGAAGTCACTGATCGACGCCAACGCGGGCCTCCCAATCAAAGAGGGCTACCCAGCTTATGTGCAAGATGCGCGCGCCTTCATCATGCTCGTCGATCCGAACCGCCAAGAGTTTGTGCCAGGTGAAGACCCAGCTGGCGACGTCACCGCACTGAATGTGCGCGCCCTCTATCAGCGCTGCCCACACCTCGGCTGCAAGCCAAACCCCTGCATCAAGACCTATTGGCTCGAGTGTGCTTGCCACGGCAGCCGCTACGACCGACTCGGCACCAAGGCCCAGGGTCTCGGTCCCGCGCCGCGCGGCATGGACCGCTTCGCTGCGGTGGTCGACAGCGACGGCGTCCTGACCCTCGACACCGGCAAGATCAATCTCGGTACTGTGCCACTCGCGATCGGCACGCCAGGAATTGAAGCCCCACGCGCCGCTACGGGGTGCATCTAAATGAGCGACGAGAAGCAGCTCCCAGTGCCGAGCGAGAAGGTGAGCACGCCGGTGCCACGCCTTTCGAGCCCAAGCCAGGTTCAAACGCATGGCCTGACCGCCGAGCGCGCCGCCAAGATCGTCAACCAGAGCGGCTCCTCGCGCATGGCGGCCCTGCTCGGCATCGCCATCGTCACCCTCTTCGTGATCGTCTACGCCTTCTACGACCAGGGGCTCCCTGGCGTGACCGGCTCGTCGCGACTCGACGCAGCGAAGCGCGAGCAGTATTTGGAGACGGTGAAGCGCGGCTACAACCTGTTCGAAGCGAACTGCGCGCGCTGCCACGGCGCACAAGGCCAGGGTGGCATCGGACCGATCCTCAACGACCAGGGGAAGCTACTCGCCCACCTCACGCCGCAGTACCTGAAGAACGTTCTCACCGTCGGCGGTCGCTACGTCTGCGGCGACGCCAAGTCTCTGATGGGCGTCTGGGCCGACACCAACGGTGGTCCGCTCAACTACCGCGAGATTGAGGAGCTGATCGCCTGGATTCGCGCCACCAATACCGACACCATTGAGGTGCGGGATCCGGCCACCGGCGAGATGGTCGCAGTCACTGGTTGGCGTGACGCGGCTTACGCACCCGCGGCCGATGCTACGCCGGTGCCCGCCTGCTGGCAGGACGCCTTCGCTGTCTCGCCAACGCCGACCGGGCCAGCGACCCCAACACCATCGATGGTGGCAGGCGAGAGCTTTACCATCGTGGCGATGGGGGTGAAGTTTGACCTCGCATCACTCACCGTTGCGGCGGGGAAGGCCTTCAGCATCGTCTTCGATAATCAAGATGCGGGCATTCCGCACAACGTGGCAATCCATAAGGACACCGCAACAGGAACGGAAGTCTTCAAGGGCGAGATCTTCCCTGGCATCGGCACACGCACCTATAGCGTGCCGGCCCTCACCGCTGGAACGTACGCCTTTGTCTGCACCGTGCATCCAAACATGGTCGGCACCTTGACGGTGAAGTGATGAGCGGCAGCAACGATCCACGAGCACTTGGTCCAGGAGCCGTTGCGCCGCGACGCGTGCTCTTCGGCCTGCTCGACGCCAATGGTTGGGGCTGGGCGGGCGTTCGATCGGTGCTCTGGACACTCGTCATCATCCTGATGCTCGGCTACATCCCAGACCGCGCCTACTACCTCACCGTTTCGCCAACCGTTGAGCTTGGACTCAACCTTGCCTCCCTCGTAAACATCTGCCCTGCGGAGAACGAGGGGCTCCCATGCCCAGCTCCCGCCGGCGCACTCATCCCATGGAAGAGCGCCACCGAGGCCGATCTGCCAGGCGATGGCGTTGATGGCTCCCTGCTACAGGCTGGATCACATCTCTATTACGTCGGCGGCACGAGCGGCGCACCGCGCCTCGCCACTACAAACGTCTCCGTTGCGACCATCGATGCCGCGGGGCTGAGCGCCTGGTCCGCCGGCACGTCACTTCCAGAGGCACGCGCACATGCCGCGGTTGCCTTCTTTGCGGGCAAGGCGTACGTCATTGGTGGTGCATCAGACATCACACCTGCCACCGCATCGGTCTACGTTGGAACACCTGACGCAACAACTGGGCTCATCACTGCATGGGAGCGACTCGACGCACTTGAGTTGCCGGCCGCGCGATCAGGCGCAGCGGTCACCGTCGTCTCTGACGGGATCGTTGTACTAGGTGGCGAGGGGACCGATCGCGCACCAACCACCACAGTCTGGAAGGCGAAGCTCAGCGCCAACGGCGAACTTGAACCGTGGGCATCCTTCATGGATCTTCCGGAACCACGTAGCTTTGCCGCCGCAGCGCTCATTGGCGATTCGATTTACGTCTGGGGTGGCAAAGATGCGAACGGCCCAGTCGCCGAAGCCGTTCGCGGCGACATCGCCGTTGCCCCTGCGGTCGGAGGCCACAGCGCACCGGTCGTAAATCCTGACCAAGGTGATGCCGAGATCGGCACGATCTACCGCTGGGATGGAGGACCACAAGAAGGCAACCTGCCAACCCCACGCGACGGCGCTGCGCTGTGGAGCGCCAACGGCACCCTCTACGTCGCGGGCGGCACGATCGATGGAGCGGCAACATCAAGCGTGCTGTGGGCAGCGCCAGTCGCCGCAACAGGTGTTACCAAGTGGACATCAGTAGAGCTGAGCAACCTCCCGGCCGACGGCGCACGAGTCGGTGCGAGCGGCGTGGTTATTGGTGCGCATGCGATTCTGCTCGGTGGCGCCGATGCTGCCGGAGCATATAGCGCGGGCGCACTCTCTGCCGGCACATCGCTCAAGGCGCCGGTCTTCCGCGTCGGTCTCTTCGGCCTCACGGTTCCTGGCTTGGCCCTCCAGGGTGAGGTTGGTCAGCAGATCGGCTTCCTCTCCGCCGCTGGCGCCTGGACCCTGAACTTCGTGATTATGCTCGGCGCCGCCGTGGCGTATGGCCAGCGGGAGCGCTTCCGTGCGTGGGTTGGCGCGAAGCTCGGCCGCAAGGGCGCATCCGCCCGCTAACCTAGCCTCCCGCCGCCGTATACTTCCGCGAAACACCTGCCCGGGTGTGTAGTGGGAGGAAACATGAATACAGCAACCGCAAAGCGCCTCTTCGGCATCAACGCCCTCGCCGCCTGGTTCGGCTACGGCGTCGCCGAGATCACCAATCTTCTGCAGCTCGTACCGCCGAGTGGGCGCTACGAACCTAGCTCGCACATGTTCGGTGGCAGTGCCGATGGGCTCGCGGGTGCGATTGGACGTGCATTTGATTCGCATGGATATTTCACCACGTGGTCGAACCTTCTGGTTGCGGTGACGTTGACGTTGCTCTACCGCAATCCACAGCGGGTTGGTCGTGCCTTTGATTGGCTGCGCAACACCGGGCTCCTCATGATCACCATGACGATGGTGCTCTATCACCTGCTCCTTGCGGGCGGGGCGAACCCACAGGGCCCATACGCCGTCTCGAATCTCTTTGAGCATTACCTCACGCCGATCATCACGATCCTTGTCTGGGGGATCGCCGGTCCACGTGGTCGCTTCCCATTCGGCGACACCTTCCGCGTCTTTATCATTCCGATCGCCTACCTGGTCTACACCCTGGCGCACGGCGCACTCGCGTCGGTCTACCCGTACCCGTTCTTTGACGTCATTGAGTACGGCTACCCGTTTGTGCTCACGCTGATGGGCGAGGTGATCGTCGGTGGGTACGTGGTCGCGCTGATCTTCTTCGGCGTTGGGAAGCTGCGCAGCCGCTGACCTGACCCGAAACGTTTGGTGAGCCGAGCGGGGTTCGAACCCGCGACCAAGGGTTTAAAAGACCCCTGCTCTACCGCTGAGCTACCGGCCCGCGCAGATTCTCCCACGGCGGGCCGCGTTACGAGCCCTGGGCGTGGGAGAATACTGTCATGAGGCGCTCATGGACCATTGATGCGGCGACGAAGGAGTTGGCCGGGCTGCGCCCGATCATCGCCCTCCTCCGCGACCAGCGCATCGAGCTGGAGCGCCTGAAGGATGACCTGCTGCGCCTCCGTCGCCTTGAGCGCATGGGCGCCCTGCCAGGCGGCGCCGATCAGAATCAGCTGCAGCCGGTCGACCTTGACCCTGCCCTTCGCGACGCGCTGGCCAGCAGCTCGGTGGTTGAGATGCGCATTCGGGCGGCGGTCGATCAGATGCAGGCGAGCGTCGACCGGGTCACCGGCCGCGGTGTTGAGCTGCGCGATATTGATCGCGGCCTCGTCGACTTTCCAGCGATCGCATTCGGACTTCAGTTCCTGCTCTGCTGGGAGGAGGGCGACGGCGACGAGGTGCTCTTCGCCCACAACATGGGTGATGGGTACGGCTCGCGCCTGCCAGTCGCCGAGTTCCTGCGCCGCCTCGCTGCACAGGCCGAGGGCGAGAGGTAGTGATCGATCTCCCACTGACGCTCACCCCCGCAGAGGCAGCAGCACTCCTTCAAGGACCCGATGCCCCACTCCTGATTGATGTTCGTGAAGAGTCGGAGTGGAACGAGGTGCACATCCCTGGTGCACTACTGATTCCGCTCTCGCAGTTCGTGGCACGCCAAGAGGAGATCCCCGCAGGGCGGGCGCTGATCATGCAGTGCCGCTCGGGCGGTCGTTCAGGTCAGGCGGCGCTAGCGCTCCGCACCGCTGGCCGTACGAACGTCGCGAACCTCGCAGGCGGCATCACCGACTGGGAGGCCGCAGGGCTCCCCGTTGAATACGGGGAATAAGCTGCGCATTTGACGGTTTGCCCCGCGCTGCCGATACTTCGCGAGCGGGGTGGAGCAGTGGCAGCTCGTCGGGCTCATAACCCGAAGGTCGGTGGTTCGAATCCATCCCCCGCAACCAACATGAGAACTCACCCCGTAACGGGGCACGCCCACTTATGGACCTGTAGCGAAGGCGGTGATCTCTTCGAGGCTTGTAAATGGACCCACGCGGTAGTCCAGCACCACACCATTCACGTTGATTAAGAGGGTGAGAGGCGCGGCATTGACCGGGACCTGCCCCGCAATAGAGCCATCGGCATCAATGAGCGTGGTCCAGGGTGCTCCAAGCTTGAGAGCAGCTTCCCCGGCCGGGCCAACTGAATCCTTATAGAGGACACCAACCACGGTTGCGACCCGAGTGGTCGCTGATGCGTACTTATACAGGAGCGGAATTTCATCGCGGCACGGGATGCACCAACTTGCCCAGAAATTCAGCAGGATGCGCTGCTTACCGCGGGCAACGGTTGACCACGATGTGATGGTGGTGATCGGCTTGCTGAGCGGATGCGCCTTGCCGATTCGTATGGTTCGCCCGAGAAGCGTATCTCCGCTGGTTGCAGGCGCGGAGAGTGCGGCAATGAGGCTGATAATCACGCCCGCGATGACCAGTGTTGCGAGGGAGCGCGAGTTCCGCTTTAGCCGAATCACTGGACGACGATTGCCCCGAGCATGTTCGGATGCACCGTGCAGATGAAGACGTAGGTCTTTCCAGCGGTGAGGGCGGGCACGTCGTAGGTGCGCTCATCGACGCCGTTGAAGATCTCACCCTGGTAGACCTCTGGGCCAGTGCCAGTGTCTTCGTGGATCGCGACGTTGTGCGGGATCCCCTCGTCCTTGTTGACGAAGTGAATCGTGAATGGGGCACCAGCAGGCACCGTAATCGAGGCGGTCTCAAAGGCGACGAGCTTCGCGCAGATCGTTACGGTCGCCGTGCCGCCCTCGGCGCAGGCAACGGGCTCACCGCTTGGTGATGGGCTCGCGTCACTTCCGCCGATGATGCCGGCCTGGGAGCCGGCGAAGAAGAGGAAGACGAGGCTGAAGAGGGCGATCGCAACTCGGGGTGTCTTTCGTGGCGTGGGATTCACAAGGTGCCCCGTGGCGTCGGCCTCGGCGGTGGCGCGGTATTCGCGCCCCGCATCTAGGAGCCAACCGACCAGCGCGAGCGCCGTCATGAGCGTGCCGAGAAGTGCGAACTCGAGTCCGACCGCAACGCCGAAGAGCATCACCGCGGCACCGGCGCTCACCAGGAGTGGCAGGAGTGATGGTGGCGGCAGATGTACACCCTCTGGTGGGCCGCTCGGTACTGTGGCTACTGGAGCATCATCAACGCGCAGCGCCATGGCTGACCCTGCGCCGAGTGCGTCGTACTCGCGAACCGCTTCGCGACCCCAGGCAACGAGCGCCAAGACGAAGAGGAGTCCGGATACGGCGAGCGCTGGGCCGCCGAGGGCGACGGAGAAGAAGAGTGCAGCGGAGGCTGCCGAGATGAGGAACGGTGCGAGGCTTGGCCCTGGCAGGTGAATGCCCGCCGGTGCCTGCGGCGTACGAATCGGCATGCCGATGCGACGCGGCCCAGCGCGGCGGAAGCGCCAGAAGACCCAGCCGTAGAAGGCAACGACCAAGAGCAGGACGCCGAGCGGGATGAGTTTGATGAGCGCGCCCCAGTCAGGGGCGACAAACGGCCCAAGGAGTGAGATCACCCACTCAAGAAGGGAGCGGAGAAACTCCATGCTGCCTGAGTCCCGTTAAGCGTCGGTGTTCATGGCGTGGATCAGGATTAGCGACATGGTGGTCACGGCAATCCCGAGGGCGAAGAGGAGCACCGCGCCCTGGAGGTCGTTTGAGACGAAGAGGTAAATAGCGCTGAGGAGCACGAAGAAGAGGCCAAATGCGTAGGCGAACTTGTTCATGGCTAGACCTACCTTTCGCCCAGTGGGCTCATCGCTGGTGCTCCGCTGATTGTAGCGCCGCCCAAAAAACCACGAACTGGGCGAAAATGCGGGCATGACGCATCTGCTGCTGGTTCCGACCCATGGGCCGACCCCGCCGGAGTTCTCCCTGGGGTCGCTCCTCTTCTACTGGGCCTGGCCGCCCGTCGTCACGATCGCAATTGCGGTGATCAGCCTCCTCTGGGTGCGTGCGATCCGCCAGGTGGCACGAGAGCATCCGGGGAACCCGTACCCGCGCCGTCGCACGATCAGCCTGATGGCGGCCTTCGCCTTTCTGCTCCTAGCGCTGCAGTCAGGAATCGAGCGCTACGACACGACCCTCTTCTCCATGCACATGATTCAACACCTGATCCTGCTCTTCCCTGTGCCGATCCTGCTGTTGCAGGCGGGGCCGGTGACCCTTCTCTTACGTGTCGCCTCGCCACGATGGCGTCCACGCATCCTCAGGGTTCTGAAGAGTCGCGCCGTTGGGGTGATCAGTCATCCACTCGTTGGGTGGACGCTCTTGGTTGCGGTGATGTGGGGGACGCACCTATCAACCCTGTTCGAGGCGGCACTTGAGAACCCACTCATTCACGATTTGGAGCACTCACTCTATTTGGGGACTGCGCTCCTCTTCTGGGCGCCGATCTTCTCGGTCGACCCGATCCGACACCGCCTGCGCGGTGCCGGCGCGCTCGTCTATTTGATTGCGCAGATGCCGCAGAACAGCTTCCTCGGCGTGGCGATCATGTGGTCAACGACGCCGCTCTACCCCCACTACGTCACGCTGCAGCGCGCCTGGGGGCCGTCGCCACTCGAGGATCAGCAGCTCGCTGGCGCGATCATGTGGCTCGTGGGCGACGTGCTCTTCTTGGGTGCGATCTTCGTCGTTCTGGCCGCGCTGGCGAAGTCTGAGGATCGCCCCGAATCGCGATACGATGAGGCGCAGACGGCGGCGGCGATTGCCGAGATCCGTCGACGAGAGGTGCTCCTGGCGGAGCGTGAGAGGAGCGAAAGCGTGAGCGTTGCCATTGATCCGGTCTGCGGCATGGAGGTGACGATCGCCCCTGACGCCCTCACCACCTCGATTGAAGTCGCGGGGCTCGCCGTTGCCGGCCAGGCCGACCGCCACCGCGGGGCACTCGACGTGAGCGCCCCAGGGCAGGAGCGCTTTTACTTTTGCGGGCGTGGCTGCCTCCTTGACTTCCAGGACGACCCTGCCCCCTTCCTAGACGCTGGGTATCAGCCCTCGGGGATGTAGGGCAAGTCGGGCGGGAAGTGGTACCTTCTCGCGCACAGGTCCCCACAAGGGGATAAGAGAGAGGAGCGCACAGATGGCCTACGTGATTGCAGAACCGTGCATTGATGTACTGGACCAGTCGTGTGTCGCCGTCTGCCCCGTGGACTGCATCCACTTCGAAGAGGGGACCGACCGCAAGCTCTTCATCGATCCTGATGAGTGCATTGACTGCGGCGCCTGCGAGCCAGAGTGCCCAGTGAATTCAATCTTCCCGGCTGAGTCGGTACCGGCGCAGTGGTCTGGCTACATTCAGATCGACGCTGATTGGTACAAGGACAAGGCTGGCGCGCGCAGCGCCGTCGACACCGCCAAGCCGCGCTGAGGCGGGCGCCTTGAGCGCCGTCGCACCCTTCTCCTGTTCGTGGTGCGGACTTCCAGTTTCTGCGACCACGCTCGACGACCTCTCGGCATGGACGCTTCTCTGCCCCGCGTGTCTTGAACGCGCACCTGGCCAGCCGTATCTGAAGGCAAAGTTAAAAGAGGGCCTGCGCCGTCGTGCCGAAGGTTCGCAGCCACCCGTTGGCATTCCACTCGCGCCAACGCCAGCAACGCCCGTAGCCGCTGGTGCACCTGAGGCTGGTGAGAGTGGCGTGCCAGCACGACTCGGCCTGCTCCCTCCACCGCAACATCCCGACGAACTTGAGGCGTGGTACCTGAATCGTGCGCCATACGATCGTGGACCGCTCGGCGGTGCAACGTGGCAGGGGGAACTCGATCGCGCGGTG
The DNA here is from genome assembly GCA_037135015.1 of bacterium. Taxonomy (GTDB): domain Bacteria; phylum Chloroflexota; class Limnocylindria; order Limnocylindrales; family Limnocylindraceae; genus Limnocylindrus. Next base: position 9,276 of record JBAXLC010000013.1, read on the forward strand.
CTCTGGCTTGATGCACTCCCGTACGACGGGCGCATCGTGGAGCTCGGCGCGGGGATTGGATTCTGGACGGTGCTCCTCGCCTCGCGTGGCGACACGAGCGCCTACGACGCGCGCGAGGATCGCCTAGAGCGCGCACGTCGGCGACTCATCGCCCACGGTCTCAGTGCACATCTCCATCCGCGCGCGATTGACGAGGGACCAGAGGGGGCGCCCGCTGGTCTCGTCGTGGTGCCATTTGTGCTGAGTCAGCTCGCCGCGGAACCGCGGGCGCGCATGATCGATGTGGCACACGCGTGGTTAGCGCCGGGCGGCCGTATTGCGGTGATTGATCTCGCCCCGCCAAACTTTGATCCAGCGACCCTTGAGCAGGCAGCGGGGGAGATGCTCGGCGCTCGGTTTGCGGATCGGCGCGCCGAAGTGCTCGGGCGACACCTGGTGCTGATCGAGGCGACGGCGCGCTAGCAGCCCCCTACGGGTGCAGCGTGTGCGAGTCGAGGAGTCGGTTCAGCAACTCAGGAAGTGAGTCCTTCGTGAGACCGGCCGGTCGAATTGGTGCGCCGGCGCCGATCGTGACGCTAATGATTGGGTCGTCGCTGTTGGCGCCCGCAGGAATCTCAAGCGCAGCCGCGGCGGCAAGTTCGGCCATCTGGTCGGCGGGGAGCGTCACTTTTTCAGAGTATTCACCGTGGGTCATCACGGTCCGGCCGTCGGCGTAGACCACCGCCTGCTCCTCCATGCCGTTCGACCAGCTGCGGGTGACGGTGTATGCCGGGGTGCCGGTCGGCTCCGCGGTGGTGCTGCACGCGCCGAGGCTCGTGGCGGCGATGATGGTCAGGAGTAGCACGGCTAAACGCTTCATCATGCGATTATACCCGCAGGCAATTGATGAAGGGGGAGACGATGGCAGCACAGCGTGGGGGAGCGGAAGAGCTCCGCATTCTCGAGGCACAACTCGACCGCATGCGCGGCATGCTCTTCGCCTATTCAAACCTCTTCTTCCGGCACATCACGATCTGGGGCATCGTCTGCATTGCGCTCCTAGCGATCTCAACACAGAGTGGCGCCGCCCCCGTTGCATCTCTCGTTCTCTTTGTGGTGCCGTTCGCGTTTCTGGAGGCGGGCTACTACTTCTACTACACCGTGTTCGCGCGTCGGCACGCCGAGTTCATTGAGCGTTCACTGAATGCGCGAACTGGCCGCGAGACGCTCGTTGCCCACAAACTTGAAGCCGCTTACTTCTATCCACCCGAGGCGCCGAAGTTGGCACTCCTCAGCTTTGGCCGACTGAGCGGGTACACCAGCGCCATGACGATCGGCTACTCCACTGCCGCGCTCCTTCTCTGGGGGGCCGCGGCGAACCTCACGCTGGCCCAGGTTGCGGCAGGGAGCATCGGGGCGATTGTGCCCGCCCTGGCAGTCGTTTGGACCCTCCTGGTGACCGCCTATCTGCTCTGGCACTTCCTCTCCCGCCGTGACGAGGAGCGCCTCCTGGCCGCCCTACGGGTCGCCTACCCAGATGCGGTAGGCTCGCGTGGACGCGCCCGGTCTGGGCGCTAACCGACCCACGGGCAGAGGAGTACGAGCGACGTGACCACCCCCAACACGGGAGCGCAGCACGGTTCGGTTACCGAGCTTGACCGCGTCACAATTCGCGTCGCCGGTGACTCTGGCGACGGGATGCAGTTGACCGGCTCGCAGTTCACCGCCACCACCGCACTCTTCGGCAACGACGTCTCGACCCTTCCCGATTACCCCGCCGAGATTCGCGCACCCGCCGGCTCGTTGCCTGGCGTTTCGGGATTCCAGATCAGCTTCTCGAGCGGCGACATTCACACCCCGGGCGACCGCCCCGACGTGCTCGTCGCCATGAATCCAGCGGCCCTGAAGGTGAACGTCGGCGACCTGGTACCAGGCGGCGCGATCATCGTGAACACCGACGCCTTCAACGACATCAACCTGCGCAAGGCGGGCTACGCCGAGGATCCGCTGAAGGATCAGAGCCTGCAGGGGTTCAACCTCTACGAGATTCCCATGTCAACGATGGTGGTTGGCGCCTGTGAGGGGCTCGGTCTCACCAGCAAGCAGATTGAGCTGACCAAGAACTTCTTCGCCCTCGGCGTGATGTTCTGGCTCTACGAACGTTCGATGGCTGGCACCGAGAAGTGGATCGCCGAGAAGTTCGCCGGTAAGGATGCGATCGCCGAGGCGAACCGTCGCGCACTGCATGCAGGCTACGCCTTCGGCGAGACGACCGAACTCTTCCACACGCACTACCGCGTCGCTGCGGCGCACCTACCACCTGGCACGTACCGCAACATCACCGGCAACGAGGCGACCGCCCTCGGCTTCGTCATGGCGTCGAAGCTCGCTGAGCGCGATCTCTTCCTGGCGAGTTATCCAATTACGCCTGCGTCGGACATCCTGCACCAGCTCTCCTCGTACAAGCACCTCGGCATCAAGACGGTGCAGTCCGAAGATGAGATCGCGGCGATCGGCGCTGCGGTGGGCGCGGCCTACGGCGGCGCCATGGGCATGACCACCACCTCTGGCCCGGGCATGGCGCTCAAGGCCGAGATGCTCGGCCTCGCCGTGATGGTCGAACTACCACTCGTCGTCGTTGATGTGCAACGCGCCGGCCCGTCGACTGGTATGCCAACGAAGACCGAGCAGGGCGATCTGCTGATGAGCATGTTCGGCCGCAACTCCGATTCACCGATTCCGGTGATTGCGCCAGCAACGCCTGCTGAGTGCTTCACGATGGCGATTGAGGCGTGGCGCATCGCGCTGCATCATATGACGCCGGTTGTCTTCTTGAGCGACGCCTTCTTGGCGACGGGTGCCGAGCCGTGGAGCATTCCGAACGTTGCCGATCTCCCTTCGATCAAGGTCGATAACGCCCCCGCCTCCGACAAGCCAGGCTTCCGCCCGTATCAGCGCGACCCTGAGACGCTGGCCCGCCCGTGGGCCGTGCCGGGAACCCCAGGCCTGGAGCACCGCATCGGTGGCCTGGAGAAGCTCGACGAGTTGGGCACCGTGAGCTACGACCCTGATAACCATCACCGCATGAACCTGCTCCGCGCCGAGAAGGTTGCGCGTGTTGCCCGCGACATTCCGCCAACTGAGATCTACGGCGAGGCCACGGGTGACCTGCTCATCTTGGGCTGGGGCTCAACTTACGGTTCCATTCGCTCGGCGGTTGAGCGCCTGCAGTCGCGCGGCAAGCGCGTCAGCCACGCCCACCTGCGCTACCTGAATCCACTACCAACGGATCTCGGCGAGATGCTGAAGAACTTCAAGCACGTGCTGATGCCTGAGCTGAATGCCGGCCAGCTGCGCATGCTGATTCGCGCCAAGTACCTGGTCGACGCCGTGGGCTTCAACCTGGTGCGCGGCAAGCCATTCCAGATCGGTGAGATTGAGGCGAAGGCCGAGTCGATCCTCGGCGAGAGTGTGGAGGCCGCAAAGTGACCCAGTCTGAACTCCCGGTGCTGACGAAGAAGGATTTCGAGTCCGACCAGGATGTGCGCTGGTGCCCAGGGTGTGGCGACTATTCGATCCTCGCGCAGACCCAGAAGACGATGCCGAGCTTCGGCGTCGCCAAGGAGAAGATCGTCTTCATCTC
>JBAXLC010000014.1:0-12794 GCA_037135015.1 bacterium
GCCCGCGGCGCGGAGGGGAACGAGCTCGCCTCCCTTGCGCTTTCTGATTACTACGGCGACTCTGGAGCGCGACAGACCGCGCCACCTGCTGATGGAGCCGGCGACGGGACAGATTCTGATCCGACAGCAGAGATGCCTGGCAGCGGCATGCTGGATCTTGAGCCTCCGCTGCCGCCTGTTGGGGGTGGCGACGGAACCTTTGAGCCGGCGCAGATCACCAACGTACGCGTTCCAGCTGAAGTGCAGGCGGGCACTGCGCTGGTGATTCGCTTCCGCATGACTGATCCCTCGGGCTACCAGGCACCCGTTGCTTTTATTGGCGGCCCGAGTGGCTGGGTGTCGAACTGGTGTGGCTTTGGCGTCGCAGCGACCCGTGTTGATGGCGATCAGCGCGATGGTGAGTACGAGATCAGCTGTCTCGTTCCAACGAGCGCGCCCAGCGCCGGCTACATCGTGCAGATCGGATGCGAATGCACGTTCCCCGAATCTTCAGGAGAGTCATGGTCGGTGAGGTATCCATTCGATCTCGTGGGCGGTAGCAGCGATGTGAGTGCGCCTGTGATTGCAACCCTCATCAACTGGTTCGGAGAGGTTGCTGCTGGGAGTACATTCTCTGTGTCGACGTACGCAACAGATGAGAGCGGCATTGCCTACGTCGTGGCCTGGGTGGATGGGCCAAATGGACGTACCACCAATGACGCAGGGCAACCCTGGGCTTCTGATATGGGCCTCGACACGATTGCTAGAAATGGCGGTGTTGGTTGGGAGCAGTTCGTCCAGACCATCACGCTGCGAGCCGACGCAACGCCCGGTCGCTACAGGCTCTGGTTCTCCGTTGGAGACTCGATCGGCAATCGCGCTGCCCTGTACGACGTGACGCTGATTGAGTTTGTGATTGAGTAACGACCGCGCGGCTACTCGTCTTCGAGGAGCCGCGCGCGCGTAATCGCGTCCTCGCCGTACTTCCGGCGCATGGCGTCGGCAGCAGCGGTGATGGTGCGCTCGCGCGCTGCCGTCGCCCCGTCAAAGAGTGCGAGCTGCTCCTCCTCCCCTAGATCGGAGGTTGAGACGCCGATGAGTCGATAGGCGCTGCCGCGCGCTGTCTTCTCCAGCAGCGCGCGCGCCGCTTCAAAGATTGGGCCGGCAAGGTCTGACGGCTGCGCAAGCTTTACCTGACGCGTGATTGACTGGAACTCTGCATCTTTCAATTTCAGTGTCACGGTGCGCGCAAGCAGCCCTTCGCTGCGTAGGGAGTAGGAGACCGACTCAACGAGACCGAGCAGTAACGTCTCCAGCGCCTCCGGATCGGCGATGTCGTCGTCGAGCGTCATCTCGCGCCCGAGTGACTTGCGTTCACCACCGTCGTCGACTGGCGTGTCGTCGATACCGCGTGCCAGCAACTTGAGGTCGGGCCCACGATCTCCGAAGCGGCGCAGCAGATGATCGTCGGGCGCGTTGGCAAGATCGCCACACGTAATAATTTCCAACTCGCGCAAGACTCCTTGCGCGACAGGGCCAATGCCGGGAATCACGCCAACCTTTCGCGGTGCGAGCCACGCCGCTTCACTGCCCGGCGCAACAATTGTCAGGCCGTTCGGCTTCTCTGCACCTGCAGCAATCTTTGCCACAAGTTTGCTCGCTGCTCCACCAACGCTAATCGTCAAACCTGTGGCTGATTTGACTGCGGCGCGGATGCCACGACCAGCATCTTCGAGCGGACCGTGTAGCTGCTCGGTGCCATTGAGGTCGAGATACGCTTCGTCGACTGAGACCTGTTCAACGATGGGACTCCATCCGCCGAGCACCTCCATCACTTCGCGCGAGACATCGCTGTAGCGATCATGGCGCGGCGGGATGAGAACGAGGTCTGGACAACGCGCACGCGCAACATGCACCGAGGTTGCGGCGCGAACACCGAACGCGCGCGCCTCATACGAGGCGGCGCAAATCACGCCACGAGAACCTTCGCCGTAGCCAACAGCAACGGGCTTGCCGGCGAGCGACGGATTGTCGCGAATCTCGACCGACGCGAAGAACGCGTCAAGGTCGACGTGCAGAACGCGACGGGTCGTGATCAGCCCTTCGGCTCGACGACGACCGTCACCTCAGCGACGAGGTGTGCCGCCACCTTGATCTGCACCTTGTAGGAGCCGAGCTGCTTGAGCGGCTCGTCGAGCATCACCTGGTGCTTCTCAACGCTGATGCCGCGGCGATCGAGCGCCTCTGCAATCTCTTTTGTGGTGATGGAGCCGAAGAGTTTGCCACCCTCGCCAACCTTGACGCCCATGGTGAGCGTGGTGGAGCTGATGCGCTGCGCGAAGCCTTCGGCCTCACCGCGCTGGCGGTCCTGCTTTGCGGCGCGCGAGGCGATCCCCGAAGCGACCTGCGATGCGGCCCCGCCGATGGCTGGGATCGCCAGGGCATTGGCGAAGAGGAAGTTTTTGGCGTACCCCCCAGCGACCTCTTTCTGGTCCCCGGCCTTGCCGAGCTTGGGCACATTGGCGGTCAAGATCACCTTCATCAGTTGGGCTCCTTCTTCTGTGGCTGGGGGGCTGGGCGCCCCCCGTTGGAGCACGATTCTCGCACAGGTCCCCCCCTTGACACAGAACGGATGTTCTATGACACTACGAACAGATGTTCTAACGCAGACCCCCACGAGGGGAGGAGGTTCAGGATGGCAATGCAACCGATTAGCCCAGTCTCGGTAGCCGTGACGGCGCACTGGCGCACCGGCGCCCCAACCGCGGTCGCCTTCGAGGGGATCAGCCGCAAGGTGACCCAGGTCTTGGCCCTGCGCCGTGAGTACGGCGTCTTCAGCGCCAGCGAGGGCCCTCGCACCCTCTGGGAGATCGAGACCGAAGATGCCTCCCTCGTGCTGAGCTTCTCGCGCCGCACTGGCGCTTGGTCCATTCAGGCGTTCGACGATGCATGGGCGACCCTACCGTTCGCTTCGGGGATCCCCGAGATGGAGCCAGTGCTCGTCCACGCATAGCCCCTGCCATAATGGGCGGCATGAAGAAGCAGCTGCGCTCTAAAACCTCGTCGCCAACGGAGCACGTCCTCGGGCCGGTTCTTGCCAGCGTTGTCGGCCACGCCCGCGGTGTGCTGCACGGCCTCGAGATCACCCTCGACATCGCCCTTGCTGGCGTCTTGGTGATTGCCATCGCTCTGATCGGCGCAGATACCGTCGGGCTCGTTGCTGCGGGAATCCAAGAGGGCGGCATTGACGCAGCACTCCTGATTCTTGATCGCGTACTCCTTGTCTTCATCATTGCGGAGTTGCTCTATACGTTGCGACTCTCGCTTGCGCGAACCCAGCTCATCCTTGAGCCATTTCTCATCATCGGTCTTGTCGCCGTCGTTCGACGCGTGCTGGTCGTCACCGCACAGGCTGAGCGCATCTTGAGCGATGGAGGCAACCTTGAGCCGATCCTCTGGGAGCTCGGCGTACTCGCTGGACTCATCATCTCCCTTGCCGTTGCCCTCTCACTTGCTCGCCGACACGGCGACGGCCCACGCGATCTACAGGCCGATTAACCAGCACCTTGCGCCGCTGCTGCGCGGCTCTCGCGATAGGATGCGCAGATGAAATCAATTGCACAGCACACCCTCACTGATTTTCTTGCAGCACTCGCTGCGCCCACACCAGCGCCTGGTGGCGGAGCTGCCGCAGCAGTCAGTGGCGCAACTGCGGCCGCACTCGTGGAGATGGTTGCCGGGCTCTCACTAAAGAAGAGCCCCGAGAGCGCCGACGCCGCACTACAGCAACGCACCGCTGCGCAGATGGCAACTCTTCGCAGCGACCTGCTCACACTCGCTGACGACGATGCAACCGCGTATGACACGTTCATACAGGCGATGCGACTTCCCAAGAGTGAAGAGCATGAGCGTGAGGAGCGCAGTCGTGCAATGTCTGTAGCGGCCGAACGCGCCGCAGAGGTTCCACTGCACACGCTTCGCGCAATCACCTCGGTTGCAGAGGCTGCGCGGTTGCTTACTGGCCATAGCTTGGTGAGTGCTGCAAGCGACCTCGAAGTTGCGCTGCGATTCGCACGCGCCGCAGGTTTGAGCGCCGCCGAGAACATTGAGGTGAACCTTCCGTTCATTGACAGCCCAGAGACGCGTGCAGCGCTCGCGAATCAAACTGCTGCATCTATTGCCGCACTTGATCGCAGCACACAGTCGTAGCGCACGATGACGCAACGCCTCGCAGCACAGCCATTTGCAAAGCAGATCACCGCGCGCGCCACTGAGATCGCAGCACGAGCAATCGCCGATGCGAAGGGGGCTGCGCCAGAGATCGCCGTGGTGATTGCAACGAGCGAACCCGACTCGCTCCTCTACGTCGACCGACTGCTGAAGCAGGTGAGCGCGACCGGACTCGTCGGACGCCGTGTGGAACTTGGTTCGACGGCGACGGAGGCTGAGATTTTCGCCTCCCTCACCTCACTCTCTGCCGACCAGAACGTTGCGGGGATCATCCTGCAGTCGCCACTGCCGAGCGGCGTTTCGCGAGAGATCGTTGCGGCCGCCATTGCGCCAGGAAAAGATATTGATGGCATCACCCTCGTGAACGCCGAGCGGCTTGCGGATGGCACGCACGACGCGTCACTCCTCCCCGCCACCGCGGCGGCGGTAATGGAGCTGCTGCAGGCGTACGAGATCCCGCTCCAAGGGCGAGCTGCAGTAGTTGTGGGGCGCAGCGCCATCGTTGGCCGGCCCGTGGCGCAACTCCTAGAGGCGGCGGGGGCACACGTTGAGGTCGCCCACTCCAAGACGCCAGATCTTGGGGTAGTCACGCGCACCGCTTCCGTGCTCGTTGTTGCCGCCGGCGTGCGCGGCCTGGTGCGCGGAGAGCACGTGTCGCCAGGCACCGTGGTGATTGATGTCGGCATTCACCCGAGTGGTGAGACGATCGTGGGCGACGTTGACGCTCCCAGTGTTGAGGCCCAGCTCGGCGAGACGGGCGGCCTGAGCCCAGTCCCCGGCGGTGTTGGGCCAATGACGAGCGCCATCTTGGCGCTGCACGCAGCGCAGGCCGCCGAGCGCCTCGTGCGCGGGCGAGCGTAGACTCTCGGCATGGGATTCCCTTCAGATCTTGAGATTGCACGTGGCGTTACGCCGAAGCCGATTGGCGAGGTGGCGGCGGCGCTCGGGTTTCATGATGATGAGGTCGAGCCGTACGGCCGCACCAAGGCGAAGCTCTCCATTGAGGGGATCGAGCGTCTAGAGAAGAACGGCGCACGCGGCAAGTACGTTGTGGTCACCGCGATCAGCCCAACACCACTCGGCGAAGGGAAGACCACCACCACCGTTGGGCTCGCCCAGGGGCTCAACAAGATTGGCCACCGCGCCGCCGTTGCCATTCGACAGCCGAGCCTCGGACCAGTCTTCGGCATCAAGGGCGGCGCCGCAGGTGGCGGCTACAGCCAAGTTATCCCCATGGAAGAGTTCAACCTGCACCTCACCGGTGACGTGCACGCTATCGGCGCTGCACACAATCTTGCCGCGGCATTCCTCGACAATCATCTGCATCACGGCAACGCGCTCAACATTGACCTGCGCAGCATCACCTGGCCACGCGTCGTTGACATCAGTGATCGCGCGATCCGCAAGACGATCATCGGTCTCGGTGGTCGTGAGAACGGCGTCGTCCGAGAATCAGAGACGGTGATCACGGTTGCAAGCGAAGTGATGGCCGTACTCGCCCTCGCATCCGACCTTGCCGATCTTCGCGCGCGCCTTGGCCGCATTGTGGTCGCCGAAACTGCTGATGGCAAGCCTGTCACCACAGAAGATCTGAAAGTAGCTGGATCCATGGCGGCGCTGCTGCGCGATGCAATCAAGCCGAACCTGCTGCAGACACTGGAAGGGGGCCCTGCGTTTGTCCATGCCGGCCCGTTCGCAAACATTGCGCACGGGAATAATTCCATCATCGCCGACCGCGCTGCCCTCGCAACGAGCGAGATCGTTGTGACCGAGGCGGGCTTTGGCGCCGACATGGGTGCTGAGAAGTTCTTTGACATCAAGTGCCGCGCCTCGGGTCTCGCCCCGGATGCGGCAGTGATTGTCGCAACCGTTCGCGCGCTCAAGATGCATGGCGGTGTTGGCAAGATTGTTGCCGGTAAGCCGCTCGATCCCGCACTCAGCGCTGAGAACGTTGCGGCGGTTACCGCTGGCGCACAGAACCTTGTGAAGCAGATCGAAAACGTTCGCGCCTTTGGTATCCCCGTGGTCGTCGCCGTGAACGCCTTCCCAACCGATACCGCCGCTGAACACGATGCCATTTGCAGCGTCGCCCTCGCTGCAGGGGCTCGCGCCGCCGTGGTCACCACGCACTTCACCGATGGCGGCGCTGGTGCGGCCACGCTGGCCGAAGCGGTCTGGGCTGCCGCAACCTCAGGCGAGGCGAAGTTTGCGCCGATCTACGCCGACGATATGCCGCTCGCCCAGAAGATTGAGACGATCGCGATGCGTATCTATGGTGCCGACGGCGTCGACATTGCACCGGCTGCGGCGAAGCGACTCGCGCGTCTGGAGGAGCTCGGTTATGGACGCCTGCCGATCTGCATGGCGAAGACGCAGTATTCGCTCTCGCACGACGCCAGCAAGCTCGGGCGCCCAACAGGATTCCGAGTTCCCGTGAAGGCGGTCACCCTGGCCGCAGGTGCCGGCTTTATCACCGCCGTCTGTGGCGATATGCGACTGATGCCAGGCCTCAACAAGTCTCCTGGCGGCGAGCGCATCGACCTTGATCTCGAGCACGGCGGAGAGATCGTCGGTCTCTTCTAGTTCGGATCTGTGCCCAGGAACCCCACGCCATTAGCCAGCGTTAAGGGGGTGAGGCGTTCCCCTGCGAACGCCCAAGTTGAGGTGCACGCCATGAAGATCGGATCGATCACCCTCCCGTCGTTTAGTACGCCTGCAAAGGTTGGCGTGGTGGCTGCACTCGTGCTCGCCCTCAGCGCTAGCGGCGGGTTTGGGGCCCTCTTTTTTGGTGCCAGTGGCGGCGCATCTGCCCCCATTGAAAAGGGGGATACCGGAGGTGTGCCCACCGCAGCCCCAAGCGACGGCTCCATCACTGGTGACCGTATTGATGTGATTCGTACGGGGACCTTTAGCCTCGAGGTTGAGGATGTCGATGCCAGCCTTACCAAGCTCACGGGTGTGGTGAAGAGACAGGGCGGATACGTCTCTGGCAGCTATCGCTACACCGATACGTCAACCCCGTACCTCACCGTGACATTCCGCGTCCCTGCCGCATCGTTTGACGCGGCGGTGCTTGCGCTACGAGCGGAAGGAACCGTTCTTTCGGAGCAGATCAGCACGTACGAGGTAACGATGCAGCTTGTTGACCTCGAGGCGCGACTGCGCAATCTACGCGCCTCAGAGACGGCGCTTCTCGAACTTATGTCGCGAGCGACGACCGTTTCGGATGTCCTCGCAGTGCAGACACAACTCACATCCGTGCGCAGCGACATTGAGTCGTACGACGCGCAGCGTGCATCCCTCGCCGATCAGGTCGCCATGACCACGGTCTCGGTGACGATCAGCCCGATCGGTTCGTCAATCGGCAACGCAACAAGTGGATTCGATCTTGGCAAAGAGGTGTCGCGCGCGGTTGCAAACCTGATCGCTGTTGGCCGAACGGTGATCATTGCGGCGATCAACCTCGTCATCGTGGCCTTGCCGATCGCACTGGTTGGCGCACTCGCCGGTGGCCTACTGGGCCGGGCGATCACGCCACTCTTCGCGCTGTTGCGCCGACTGATGGGCGTTGGGGTGGCAACGAAGCGAACGGTACGTCGCCGCTAACGGCGACCGAAGGGCTGGGCTAGAGGGCCCCTGCGGCGATCGCGATGACGGCCGCCGTCAGGAGGCCGATTGCGACACCAAGGGCACCGGCCCCCCATGCAGCAAGGTTGATGGCGCCCAGGGGGGCGTCGTCGGCCTCGCCGTGTGAACCGTGCCCAGGAGTCGCATGATCGCTCATGCGGCGTAGTATCCCAGACGATGAGAATCAACATCGGTGACGGGTTCGAGCTGGTCGGCGTGGAGAGCGCCGATGAGTTGCTGCTCGTGCCGCCCTGCGCAAATGCGAGCGCTGATCACGCCACCTGCACCTGGTGGGAGGACGCGGATCGCGGCAGCAAGGCGGCGGCCAGCGGCGGCGCAGCACCGAACCCTGCGGCGCGCGCCAGCACACCGGCAGGTGGGAAGAGCGCCCTCGCCGCATTCTTAGGCGCCGATGTCGAGCAGGCCCCAGCATTTAATCCATTCGCCCCTGAGCCGCCAACGCGTGAAGAGGCGTTACGCGACGCCGCCGCTGCGCCCGGGCAGCCACCGAAGTTGCGCCTACTCACGCGGCAACTCCCAGTGAGCGGGCCGATGGGCTGGGTGCTGCTCGCCAAGGGAGAACCAGTCGCCTACTGCCAAGCGGGACCACTCTCCGCATTCTCGCGCGCGCAACGATTGCGCGATCGCTACCCCGACCTTCCCGACAGCCCACCGCCAGCGATCATCACCTGCATCTCGGTAGTACCCGCGGCGCGTGGGAGTGCGCTTGGCAGCGCGCTCGTGGCTGGCGTGCTCGCTCGACTCAGCACCGCCGGATTCGCCGCCGCTGAGGCCTACCCAGAAGAGCCATCTGACGTCGCCGACCCAGAGCACACCTCTGCCGCCACGCAGCGCTTCTGGGAGCGCCTCGGCTTCACCGTTGCGGCGACAGGCCCCGATGGCCGCTGGCCAGTGATGCGCCGTACGCTTGACTAATGGCCACCACCAACGCGAACTTCGAAATCGTCGCAAACATCAGCGAGGGGCGTGACCCTGAAATCCTGCAGCGGGCAGCTGCGGCGATTCGCGCGGTTTCCGGCGTAACGCTCCGCGACGTGCATACCGATACTGATCACGATCGGAGCGTGTTTACGTATGTCGGGGCCAGCGGTGTTGAGCTGGTAGCGGCAACTCTCGCCCTCGCGCGCGTCGCCGTCGCTTCAATTGATCTCTCGAGCCCAGCAAAATCAGGAGAGGATCGCGGCGTGCACCCACGCATCGGCGCGCTTGATGTTGTGCCGGTTGTGCCGATCTCACCATCAGCAACACTCGAGCAGGCCGCCGAGATTGCCCGCGTGGCTGGTGCCGCGCTCGCGAACACGCTGAACATTCCAGTGCACCTCTACGGCGCGGCAGCGCGCAACGAAGATCGTCGCTCACTTCCAACGTTGCGGCGCGGCGGATTTGAGCAGCTCGCGGCGCACCAGGCGGCGGATGGTGGCGCACCAGACTTCGGTCCACGTGAGCCACATCCAACCGCAGGCGCAACCGCCGTTGGGGCGCGCACGCTGATGGCGGCGTGGAACATTGCGCTGACTGGCGCTGATGCCGACACGCTTCTCGTGATTGCAAAAGAGATTGCACGAGAGATCCGCGGGGCAACAGCTGGTGGCGTGCGCGGGCTGCAGGCACTCGGCTTCCCACTTGCAAGCAAAGGGATCGCACAAGTGTCGATGAACCTGCACGACCTACTTGAGGCTACCGATCGTGGTGATACGTTGCATGCGATTCGTGAACGTATTCATGTTGCAGCGAGTAGTCGCGGCGCTGAGATTGGCGAAACAGAGGTTGTTGGGCTACTCCCTGAACGTGCGCTGCATGCGGGCGGCAACCCAGCAGCGCTGCAGATTAGCGGCGGCTGGGAGCGCGTCGTTCTAGATCGCTAGGAGCGCAAGAGCGAAGATCGCGATCGCTACAGCTGGAAGTAGGCAGCCAGAACGTTTCGCCGGGCCACGTGACGGTCGCGGTGACCCGTCATTGTCAGTGATCGCAGCAAAGAGAATGAACTCGTCAACTGAAGTGCCATTGTTGTTTAGGTCGAACACACCGCCGTCGCTGCCTCCGTCGTCGCCGCCATCACCGCCAAAGTCGCCATCACTCATCTTTGCCACCTCCAAAAGGGTTCATCGGTGATTGGTACCAGAGCATCGCGCGCTGCTTGCTCTCGTCCTCTTTGCGCTCCTGACACTTCTCTGAGCAGGCGACACCGCCGGGAGGTAGGGGATCAAGGAAGGTTCGAATCTCGTACGTCGGCTCGCCGGGGGCGATGTCGCGCTTGCAGGTGATGCAGCGAAGGTCACTCATAGAGGGAGTAGAGCAGTTGACTGTGCCAACAGTCTGTCGCGGGAATCAGCCGAGGCCGAGCGTTCCACTGGCCGCTGTCTCAGCGCCGCCGAGCCCTTCAGCACGCGCTTCAATGATGACGGTCGTTGTCTCTTCCGGGAGCGCTGAGATGGTGATGGCGAGCTTCTGCTGTGCGGGTGGCGGCGTTGCCAGGCCCTGCTCCTTGCAGAATGCCTTGATTGCCGCGGCGGCCTTGCCTGCGTCGTCAACCATTGACATCGGGATGACGATCTTTGGCTCCATCTGACTGATGAGGCGCGATGCGGCTTGAGGAGAGAGCTCGCCGCCCACTGGGACAAGCACGATGTCGCAACCTGGCAACTCGCCGATCTGCTCGGCGGTGAGCCCATCGGCGTAATCACCGAGGTGCACGACGTGCATGCCGTCGAGTTCGGCGGCGAAGACGGTGTTGTGGCGTGCGGCAGGGCCGCGATGTTCGTCGCGGTAGCTGCGGATGCCGGTGATCAGCACCGACTTCACCTCGTACTCGCCTGGCCCCTCAAGGATCACGGCGCTGTCGAGGCTCGTAGCGATGGGGGTGCGGTTATCGCGCGGGGCGAGTCGCCCCTTCACGCGCGAAAGTGGGGCGTCGTCGGGGTGGCTCAGGGTCACGATATCGGCGCTCATGCCGCGCCCGGTTGGTCCCACGATTGAGGTGTACGGGTCGTAGGCGATGGTCGCCTCCCTGCTGCGGATGCGGACACAGGTGCGACCGTAATACGTGAGTTCCATACCCCTATTCTCCCACGCGCCGCGGCACGCCGTCGCATCGTGGTGGGTTGGAGGGGAGGTATGCCAGGAGGGCCAATGCCCGTCGACCCTCCTGGCTTGGAGGTCGGATCACGGGAGGGAGGTCCAGTGAGCCGAAACTCATCATCTGCCCGCTAGGTGAATCTGGAAGGTGGGATCGGGTAAAGAGTTCGTAATGAATCCCCACGCAGGGGCACCGGCCCGCCAGACTTTCGCTACATCTCCTCGGGGGCGGAGATGCCGAGCAGGCGGAGCGCGGCGGAGAGGCTCGCCGCTGCTGCCGCTACAAGGCGCAGTCGGCCGGCAGAGCGCTCGGGCGCCGAGGCGTCAACCACCTTCGCGTCGCGGTAGAAGGCAGAGAAGGCAGTCGCAAGCTCTGTCGCATAGGTCGTCACCCCCTGCGTCTCGTGATGCGTGGCGGAATCCTCGACGACCTCAGGGAGGCGCACGATCGCGCGCGCCAGTTTCGCCTCTGGTGAGGTGTGGTCATCAAGCAGACTCCCGATTGCCGTCGCCGGCATGAGCGACTCAGCGGCCGCCTTACGCAGAATGGAGCGCATGCGTGCATGTGCGTACTGCGCGTAGTAGACAGGGTTATCACTGTTCTTCGCCTTCGCCGCCTCAATATCAAAATCGATCGCTGTCGTCGCGCTGCGCGAAGCGAAGTACCAGCGCGCAGAATCCACACCAATCTCTTCCAGGAGCTCGTCGAGCGTGATAAATGTTCCAGCGCGCTTCGACATGCTCATCTCTACCCCATCACGAACGAATCGCACCCACGCAACGAGCAGCATCTCGATCGACTCCTTGTTGAAGCCGAGCGCCTCGCCGGCGTTTCGCAGTCGCGCAACGGTGCCGTGATGATCTTGCCCCCACACGTAAACAACGCGGTCATGACCGCGCGAAAACTTCTCCACGATGTAGCCGATGTCTGAACCGAAGTAGGTGTATGCGCCACTCGACTTGCGAATCACGCGGTCCTTGTCGTCGCCGAACGCGGTGCTCTTAAACCAGAGCGCTCCTTCGCGCTCTTCTAGCCAGTTGCCATCGCGCAGCTTGCCAATCGCGCGGTCAACAAAACCGTCGGTGTACAGCGATCCTTCGGAGCGCCACACATCAAATGCAACACCGAGCACCGCCAGTGACGATTCAATGCCGGCGCGAATGCGCTCTGATGCCCATCGCCCGATTACCGCAATCTCGTCATCGGCGATCGTGCCGTCATACCCTTCGGCATCAATCTCGCCGCTTCGCTTCGGCGCAGCGGCAGCACGCGCTGCCACGTCTGAAGGAATAGCCGCTGCGAGCTCTCCAACGTAGTCACCCTTGTAGCCGTTCTCTGCAACGGCAACACCATCGCGCAGAGCGATAACGCTCTCGCCGAGTCGTCGAACCTGCTCGCCAAAGTCATTGAAGTAATACTCGCGGGTGACATCTTGACCAGCAGCCTCAAGGACGCGCGACAGTAGATCACCAACGAATGCGCCGCGTGCGTTACCAACGGTGAGTGGGCCGGTCGGATTTGCGGAAACGAACTCAATGTTGACGCGGTACGCCGGCGCCCCCGCGGTAACGGCAAGGTGTCCCCATGCGAGCGGCGCATGAACGATCGCATCAAGATGATCTGCGAGAAGCCCAGCGCGGAGTCGTAAGTTGAGGAAGCCTGGCCCTGCAACTTCGGCGTGCGCAATCGGCCCAAGTGCACCACCGCCGCCATGCATGCGCTCCGAGGCTTCGGCGGTGAGCTCCGCGGCGATTGCGGCGGCGATCTGTGCAGGAGCGCGCTTCAGCACCTTGCTCCCCTTCATCGCGATGTTGGAGGCGTAGTCGCCGTGATCGCGATTCCCAGGGATCTCCACCTCGAT
>JBAXLC010000015.1:0-12232 GCA_037135015.1 bacterium
AGCATTGACGTTCGGGTTGCCGTCGCGATCGCCACCGATCCAGGTCCCCCAGCGGAGTGCCGGCAGTGGCAGTGGCGCACGGAGTCCCGACGGTGCGGTGGACTTCTCGAGGCGACCGAGCGCATCGTCGAGGCTGCGCAGGAGTCGTGGCACGAGGCGGAAGATCGTTCCATCAAAGTGCACCAGCGCCGAACGAACCTCATCAAGGGCGGTGACGCGCCGGGTGCGGATGCCGCCCATGCGCCAGAGGTTGGTCATCTCTTCGCGCAGTCGCAGATCAACCTCGGCGGCGAAGGTGCCGCCAAGTGCGCGTCGGTCGAGCAGCGTGCGCATGCGACTGAGCGCGGCGATCAGCGTGCGGCGGCGCGCCTCGGTCGGATGCGCGGTAAGGACGGGCAGGTAGCTGACCTGTGCGGCGGCGGCGCGAATCTCTGCTGGAGAAAGCCCCGCGGCGGCGAGATCGGCGAGCGCTGCGTCAAAGCTGCCAGGTCCTGGGGCGGCGGCCGGATGTGCGTTCGCACTGAGTTGTGCGGCGCGGCGGCGCTCCTCAACCAGGCTGGTGAGTCGGAAGCGCAACGTCAGCGCCCGCACGATGCGCTCCACCTCGACGTACTGCTCAGTTGAGGCTGCGGTCAGATTGAAATCAACGGCGCGCTTAGCGTGAAGGGCCTCACGGAAGCGAGCGACGAACGGGAGCCCCTCCTGCTCGGTCAGGGTCTCTTCGAAGATCTGGTTCAGCAGCTCGAGGTCGTCCACGACCCTCCCCTCAGTCGCCGCGATGCGGCAGACGGTAGCGATCCCCTCCGAGCGACTCGGCGAGCCCCTCAGAGACCATCTTGTTGATGGTAGCCGTGACGGCCGCTTCGTTGTGCTCGCCACGCTCACCAGCGACATGCACCCCAGCACGCCCAGCCTCGCGCAACTCATCCAACAGGCGCCCGCGCAGCCATCGTGCGGTCTTCGTGAAGGGGGTTCGTGGTTCACCGCTGCGCGGCGCCTTAGCAAAGGTGCGACCGGCTGACGGGCAGTACTCGCGCAGTGGGCACTCATCACATTTTGGTGCTGCGGCGCGACAGGTTGACGAGGCGAGATCCATCGCCGCCTGCGCCCACGCGCCAGCCTCGCCATCGGCGAGTTCGGCGCCAAGCTCGTTAGCGCGCACCTGAACCTCGCGCGGTGAGAGCGGCGCGTCGGCGTCGACCAGTCGCGCAACGATGCGCGCAATGTTCACGTCAACGGGAATCTCGCGACCGCCGAACGCGATCGCAGCAACGGCGCGTGCCGTATAGGGGCCGATGCCAGGGAGCTCCATCAGGGCATCGACGTTTGATGGCAGACCGCCCGCCGCAACAGCGGCAGCGGCAGCCCGCTGCAGCGCGAGCGCACGCCGGTTGTAGCCGAGCCCCTTCCATGCCACCAGCACATCGGCGGTCTCGGCCGCTGCGAGTGACTCGAGCGTTGGGAATCGCTCAAGGAACACAGTTGCTAGCTGATCGACGCGGGAGATCTGCGTCTGCTGCGCCATCACCTCGCTCACCAGCACGCTGTACGGATCGGAGCGCTCGCGAATCTTCAACGGTCTGGCGGTGGCGGCATACCAGGCAAGCAGGGCACGGTTGACCTTGTGGATGAACTCCCGATCGAGTGGCTGGGCTGCCGCGCCCCGCGCGGCCTTCGTCATCGTCGCTCGGGGATAGTTGGCGGAATGCGATTCTTCAGCGACTTGCTGCGCAGGTCGCGCGCAAGCTCCGCCTGTTCAATCGCATCGGCGAGGGCGTGATGGTCGGCGACAAGATCGGTTGGGTACACCTGCCGGACGAATCGCTTCACCGTCTTCTTCCAGGTGAGGTTCTCACCACCATGCAGCGTGTAGTAAACGCTCTTAAGATCCATCGCCGACATGCCGAACGGATTCTTCACGCCTGCCTCGGCGAACGCCATCGTCAGCCACATCCAATCGAATGGGGTGTTGAAGCCAACGAAGAGCGGACTGGACTCTGGTGCGGTGGCCTCGGCGGTTGCACGCACCCAGAGGGCAAATTGGCGCACCCCTTCGAGTCGATCAACACCGTTCTCCTCAAGGTGAGCGCGCGAGAGGCGGTGGACGCGCTCCTCTTTATGTCCCCACTGCTTCGTCGGGTCCGGGCGCAGCTCCACGTAGAAGGACTTCTTCGGGTCGTCGACGAGGCAGGCGCCAATGCTGATCAGGCTTCCGTCGAGTGGCGTCTGGCCCGAGCACTCCACGTCAACGCTGAACCAGAGCTCCTGCGGGAGCCCCTCTTCAAACGGGGGTGGCGTTGGGGCGTCGTGCTGCATCTGGTGCAGCCTACGGCATCAGCCCGATGGGGATCGCCCTACTCGCTCCGCACCATGATGTGCTTCGCCACGGTGTAGTCCTCAAGGGCATACATCGACTGATCCTTGCCGTAGCCGGACTGCTTGAAGCCGCCGTGCGGCATCTCGCTCGCCAGCGTGAAGTGATCATTCACCCAAACGGTGCCGAACTGCAGCGCCTTGCTCACCTTGAAGGCTCGGGCGATATCGCTCGTCCAGAGTGACGAGGCGAGCCCGAACTGGCAGTCGTTCGCCCACTCCAGGATCTGATCGGCGCTCTTAGCGCGCTGCACTGAGACGACCGGCCCAAAGACTTCGTCCTGCACGATCTCGGAACTCTGTGCTGGCCCCGCAATGATCGTTGGACGATAGAAGTGGCCCTTCCCAGCAACGCTCTTGCCGCCGAGTACGACCTCCGCCTTCTTGCTCGCGCGCTGCACGAAGCCGTCCACCCGCGTGCGCTGTGCGGCACTAATGAGTGGCCCCATCTCGGTTGCCTTGTCGCTGGTCGGCCCAACCTTGATCGTCTTCACCTGCTTGATGAGTGCGTCAACGAGGCGCTCGTAGATCTTTGGCCCAGCGATGATGCGGCAGGCTGCGGTGCAGTCTTGCCCCGCATTCCAGAAGCTCGCGGCGCGCATCGTGCTCGCAACGAGGTCCACGTCAGCATCATCAAACACAAGTACGGGTGCCTTACCTCCAAGCTCGAGGTGGAGTCGCTTCACTGTTGATGCGCCAGCCGCGGCGATGCGCTTCCCCGTGGCGGTATCGCCCGTCACCGAGACCATCGCGACACCTGGGTGCTGCGCAAGATACGCACCAGCCTCGTCGCCCGTGCCGGTGATCACGTTCAAGACGCCGGCGGGGAGGAATTCCTGCGCGAGTGCGCCAAGCATCAGCGCAGTAATAGGAGTACGCGCCGATGGCTTCAAGACAACGGTGTTCCCTGTGACCAGCGCTGGGCCGATCTTCCAGCCGGCCATCAGCAGCGGATAGTTCCACGGCGCAATCGAAGCGACGACACCGACTGGATCGCGGCGAATCATGCTGGTGCGCCCTGGCAAGTATTCGGCAACAGCCTTCCCTTCCATGTTGCGCCCAGCACCGGCGAAGTAGCGCAGGTTGTCGACGACCGCATCAACCTCCATGCCAACGGCGCTGATCGGCTTGCCAGCGTTCTCGGACTCTGCTTTCACGAACTTGCGCTTCGCTGACTCAAGGGCGTCGGCAAGCTTCAGTAGCGCGAGGGCGCGCTCGGCTGGGGTGGTGGCGCTCCATGCTGGAAAGGCCGCCGCGGCCGCAGCAACTGCAGCATCAACATCGGCGCGACCGCTCTGTGGCACGCTGCCGAGCACTTCACGGGTTGACGGGTCTTCAACGGAGATGGTCTTCCCCGACTTTGCGGCGACGGACTTGCCGTTGATGATCTGCTTCCACGCGCGCATCTCTACCCTCCTACAGCTCTGCCCCGGGCGGGGCTCCCCCTGAGCCTACCGCCGCGGCTCCCTTCGTGGGGTGCCCCGTCGCGCAGGTCGCCCCTAGCGAAGCGCGGCGGCGCGCGCTACCCTCAACGCATGGCACATCAGTTCGTGGTCCAACTTACACATAAGCCTGGGGCGCTCGCTTCGCTCTGCCGCGAGCTTGAGCGCCAGGGGGTCGATCTCAAGGCCATCGGTGGCGGTGGGATCGGCGAAGTCGGCCACGTGATTTTGAAGACCGCCGACGACGTCAAGACGCGCGCGGTACTTGAGGCTGGCTCCTACACATTTATTGAGAGTGAATCCGTGCTTGCCGAAGTCGACGACCAGCCGGGCGGCATGCTCTCTGTGCTCGATCGCCTCGCCGCCGCTGGCGTGAACGTGTACGGGCACCTCTTCATGGGTCGATGGGGCGAGCGAGCGACCTTCGCCTTTGTTGTTGATGATCCAGCCAAGGCACGCGCCGCACTTGGGCAGGAGTACTAAGCCCGCTTAGCGACGCCCGATCCGCTGCACGATCTCGTCCACTGCGACCTGATACGCAAGCGTTGCAAACGGATGGTGATTAAACCCCTTCAACGTTAGATACTCAACATTGCCGAGCTGCGCCAACGGTTTCGTCCACTCTGGCCGTACCAGTGCATCGCCCTCACCCTGCGTCACCAGCGTTGGCACGGGGAAGTATCCACCTGCTGCAACAACGGCCCGCGCCGCCTTCTGCGCGCGGAAGCCCTCATCACCAAGACGCGTCGTTACCGCGTACAGATAATCGGGCGCATCTGGATCAAGGTTCTCGAGGCGCTGCCCAGCGCTGGTGTCGGCACCGACCCCTGTAGGGATACGCAGCATTGGAAGTACGCGCGACAAGATCGGCGCGACGACACGCTTCCACGTGGCGATGTTGGCCTCGAGGGCTGGCGCAGAGAGGACGAGGTAATCGGGCTTCGTGAGCCCAGCGGCAACGGCGCCGAAGGCAATGAGCCCGCCGAGGCTATGCGAGACGACAACGACTCGGCGACCGGAACGCTGCAGCTCGCTCACCTGCTCCGCAAGGTCAAGGTGGAAGCGGCGAAACTCCTTCACGTAGCCGCGCGCCCCCTCGGAGCGCCCGTGCCCCCGCAGATCCCACGTGGTTGTACGCCAGCCCGCGGCGGCGAAGGCGCGTGCCGCCTGGATGTAGCGGCTGGAGTTCTCCCCGATTCCGTGCCCAAAGAGGATCTCGCCGAGCGGCTCCCCGACGGGCTCATAGACGCGCCGGAAGAGGGTCACCCCGTCGCTCGCCTTGAAAGGGGCCAGGCTCCCCTGCTCCGTGCTCATGCGTGGGATCCTACACTTACAGGAGAGGCGCGCTGCGCCCGTATCGGAGGCGGCAATGACCAACGCAAAGAAGACGCGCACCGAACGCGACTCGTTCGGTGAGATTGAGGTTCCGGCCGATCAGCACTGGGGCGCCCAGACGGCCCGCTCACTGCACTTCTTCGCCATCGGCAACGACCGCATGCCCCTTGAGGTCATCCACGCCCTCGCCACCATCAAGAGCGCGGCAGCGAGCGTCAACACCGAACTTGGACTCCTCCCCGCCGATAAGGCGAAGCTCATCGTCGAGGCTGCGAACGTTGTGACCAGCGGCGGCGCCGACGGCGAGTTCCCACTCTCAACGTGGCAGACCGGCTCGGGCACACAGAGCAACATGAACGTGAACGAGGTGATCGCCTCGATCGCCAACGAGCGCGCCACCGGAACGCGCGGCGGGAAGAGCCCGATTCATCCGAACGATGATGTCAACCTGTCGCAGTCATCGAACGACGCCTTCCCGAGCGCGATCCACATCGCTGCAACGCTCGCCGTCAGCAAAACACTCCTCCCCTCACTGCGACATCTGCACGCCACCATCAGCGCAAAAGCTTCCGCCTGGAACGACATCGTGAAGATTGGGCGCACCCATCTACAAGATGCGGTGCCGCTCACCCTCGGCCAAGAGTTTGGCGCGCATGCTGCAGCCCTCGCAGGCGACATCGCCCGCATCGAGGCGGCGCAGAGCGAGCTCCGCGCGATCGCACTCGGTGGCACCGCCGTTGGCACTGGCCTGAACGCCCATCCTGAGTTCGCCGAACGCGCCGCCAAGGCAATCGCAACGCTCACCGGCGAGCCGATCGTCAGCGCGCCGAATAAGTTCGCCGCACTTGCTGGGCAAGAGGCGACACTTGCGGCATCCGCCGCACTGCGCACCACCGCTGCAACACTGATGAAGCTTGCCAACGATGTGCGCTGGCTCGCCTCTGGCCCGCGTGCCGGGCTTGGTGAGTTGCGCATCCCCGAGAACGAGCCAGGCTCTTCGATCATGCCGGGGAAGGTGAACCCAACGCAGGCCGAGGCGCTGACGATGGTCTGCGTACAGATCTACGGACTCGATGCGGCGATCGCCTTCGCCGCAAGCCAGGGGAACTTCCAGCTCAACGTCTTCAAGCCGCTGATTGCGCTTGACCTGCTGACGCAGATTCGTCTGCTCGGCGACGCGGCGCGCTCGTTCGCCGATCACTGCCTCGCTGGCACCGAGCCAGATGCGGCGCGCATTACCGAGCTCCTCAACGATTCGCTGATGCTGGTCACGGCCCTTACCCCAGTGATTGGCTACGACAAGGCGGCAGAGATCGCCAAGCACGCTCACGCCAGCGGCGGAACGTTGCGGGAAACAGCGCTCAAGCTCGGCTACATCAGCGCAGAGCAGTTCGATGCGATCGTTCGCCCTGATCAGATGACAGGTCCAACCCGATGAGCGGACGCCTGAAGATTGGCGTCTTGACCGGTGGCGGCGACTGCCCAGGCCTCAACCCTGCAATTCGCGCCGTGGTGCACCGCGCGACGGCTGGCGGTCACGAAGTAGTTGGCATTCTGGATGGCTGGAAGGGTCTCGCCACGGTTGGCGCCCCACTCACCCGACCGCTCGATCGCGCCGCCGTGCACGGCATTCAGGCGCAGGGGGGCACGATGCTCGGCTCGAGCCGCACGAACCTACTGAAGCGCGAGGGCGGCCTCGATGCCGCCGAAGCGAACATGCGTGCGCTTGGCCTCAACGCCCTGATCGCCATCGGTGGCGATGACACCCTCTCCGTTGCCGCGGGCCTCGCCAAGCGCGGCGCCGCCGTCAACGCAATTCCGAAGACGATGGATAACGACGTCTGGGGGACCGAGGGGTGCCTCGGCTTTGACACGGCAGCAAACATCGTTACTGAGGCGCTCGACCGCATTGCCACCACCACCGCATCGCATCACCGTGTCGCCGTCGTTGAGGTGATGGGTCGCGACGCAGGGTGGGTCGCCGCATGGGGCGGGCTCGCCGGTGGCGCGCATGCGATTCTGATTCCCGAGGTGGAGTTCACCGCCGCAGCGCTCGACGACCTTGTTGCCAAGCTGAAGGCGCGACGCGCGATCGGCGACGGCAGCTCCATCATCGTTGTCTCCGAAGGGGTGAAGCTTCCCGCCGCAGACTCAACGACAACGTCGGTGCCGCTCGATGAGTTCGGCCACCCGCGACTCGACAAGGTCGCCGTTGGCGATGCGCTCGCGACAATCCTTGAAGAGCGCAGCGGGCTTGAGGTGCGCTGCACCCGCTTGGGCCACCTGCAGCGTGGTGGCGCACCGACCGCCGCCGACCGCGTGCTCGGCACACGCTACGGCGTGGCGGCAGTTGAAGCGCTTGAAGCTGGCCGACTCGGCGTCATGGTGGCGCTGAAGGGTGGCGCAATCGTTGAGGTGCCCCTCACCGAGGTCGGCGGAAAGAATCGCTCCATTGATCTCAGCTACCCACCACTCTTTCCACACTTCGACTGACCGATGGCACGCCTGATTCTCGTTCGCCACGCGCGCACCGCCGAGACGGGCATCAAGTTGAGCGGTCGCATCAAGGGGATTCCTCTCAGCCCAGCGGGCCGCAAAGAGGCGGCAGCGCTCGCCGATGCTCTCAGCGCCGTGCAGATCGCTGGCATTGCCTCCTCGCCGATGCAGCGCTGCCTAGAGACAGCCGAGGCGGTGCGTTCGATGCGCGGCCCAAGCGTGAAGTCGCGCCCCGACATCGTGGTTGACGAGCGCCTCACCGAAGTGGAGTACGGCGACTGGTCGGGGAAAGAGCTGCGCACGCTGATGAAGGATCCACTCTGGAGCACCGTGCAGCGCCAGCCCTCGGCGATGACCTTCCCAAATGGAGAGTCACTGCGCGCCGCCTCGGCGCGCGCCGTTGAGGCGATTCGCGAGATTGATGCGCGCTTTAAGGACGACGAGACCTGGCTCTGTGCCAGCCACGGCGACATCATCAAGGCGATCGTGGCCGATGCCCTCGGCACCCCACTCGACCTATTCCAGCGCATTGCGATTGACCCGGCCAGCATCACCGTCATTCGCTACAGCGGCGAGCGCCCAACGGTGGTGCGCGTGAACCTCTCGGCCGAGGGTGCTGCCGCCGGTCTCGTCGATAAGCCGAAGCGACCTTCACTCCTCGGGCGTCTGCGCGGCGAAAACTAATGGCGCGGAGAATCATCCGCTTTGATCCACCCGACCAGTTCATTGCTGGCGCCATCGGCGAACCCGGCCAGCGCATCTTTCACCTGCAGGCAATCGGCGGAGGCATTGCCGCAACCGTCGTTGTTGAGAAGAGTCAGATTGCCGTGCTCGCCCGCCGGATCGTTGAGATGCTGAAGGACCTGAGCGAGAGTGGCAGCGTGCAGCTCCCGAGCGCACCACTCCCACTTCCACGCAAGTTGCCAGCGCTTGCTGAGCCGTTCACCGCTGAGTTCCGCGTCGGCACCATTGCCCTCGCGTGGGATCCGATGCTCACGCGCCTCACCCTTGAGTTTCGCGACGACATGAGCGTCGAAGATGCCTCCGCGCCACCGCCGATCAACGACGCACCCGAGGGGCCTGACGTCTTACGCGTAGCGCTCAGCGTTGCGTCGGCTCTTGAATTCGCCGAGAACGCCCTGCAGCTCGCCGCTGCGGGCCGACCGATCTGCCCGAACTGCGGCGTACCACTCGATCCGCGCGGCCACCGCTGCGCACGCAAGGCCGCGCTCCTCAACTGAGGTGACGGGGGCAGCAGCGGCACCAAACTGGCGTGGGGCGCTCCCCACCACCTCAGGTCTCGTTGAGATCGATGAGGCAATTCGTTTGATGCAGCTCTCGCCTGAGCTCGAGCCGATCGGGCGCATCGCCGAGGCGAGCAATGCGAGCTTCCTCTGCGAGATCAACGGCGGACTCCAGGTGATCTACAAACCGATCCGCGGCGAACTGCCGCTCTGGGACTTCCCTGAGGGGAGTCTCGCGGCGCGCGAAACTGCCGCCTATCTAGTGAGCGAGGCCCTCGAACTCGGCGTAGTGCCGCCCACGATCCTGCGCGACGGCCCCGCGGGCGAGGGTGCGGTCCAACTCTGGA
The DNA here is from genome assembly GCA_037135015.1 of bacterium. Lineage (GTDB taxonomy): Bacteria > Chloroflexota > Limnocylindria > Limnocylindrales > Limnocylindraceae > Limnocylindrus. Next base: position 9,238 of record JBAXLC010000015.1, read on the forward strand.
TTGACCATGTTGGGGTGCATCGCGCGGTTGATCTCGTCAACGCCTCAGACGAAGGGCTTCGACGCCTCGCGCTATTTGACGCAATCGTGAATAACGGCGATCGGAAGGGTGGGCACATCCTCCCCCTCCCTGACGGCCGCATCCTGGGCGTTGACCACGGCGTCACCTTCGCCGTTGAGCCAAAGCTGCGCACAGTCCTCTGGGCATGGCGCAGCAAAGCGTTCACGAATGAGGAGCAACTCGTCATTTCGCGCGGCGTTCAGGGGCTGGCCGCGAACGGAGCGCTACGCGCGCAGCTCGCGCCGCTCCTCGATGGCGAAGAAATCGACGCGCTATTGGCGCGCCTCAACGATCTCGCTGCGACCGGCTGCTTCCCAGAACCGAGCCCCGACTGGCCGCCACTCCCGTGGCCGCTCGTTTAGGGGCGGTCAGGTTACGGGAGTAGCGACTCGTCGACGATATCGCTCGCTTTGAGTCCGTCGAGCACCTGCTGACCAGGAATCGAACGCATGAAGCTGATCGACGTCTCCCAACCCTCAACGCTAATCGCCCCGTAGCCCGCGCTCTCTTGCAGTGGGCCCGCCCACACGCCGACCGTTGCCTTCATCACGGCGAGCGAGTTGGCACGAGCCGCAGGAGTCGCTGCGACCTCAGGAACAACCTTCGCTGCAGCGTCAACGCCAAGCTCTGGGTTAGCTTCAATCTGTCGCATCGCCTCTAGCGTTGCGGCGATAAAGGCACGAATCGCGTCACGCTTAGCCGCGATGGTGTCTGGCGAAGAGATGAGGCCAGGTCCAGCGAATGGTGCCGCGGCAGAGGCGTAGAAAACTTCGACCTCAATGCCTGCGGCCTGCGCCTGCACCAGGTCGTTGTTGGCGTATCCGGTCGTAGCATCGGCCGCACCGGTAATCAGCGCCTGCGTCTGTCCGTAGTCTGGGTAGAGGTCAAGCGAAACATCGCCAATGCTGAGCGATGCGTCGCTAAGAATTCCGAGGAGGGTCAGGTACCCCGAACCGTATTGGCCCGGCGTGCCGACGCGCTTCCCTGCCAAGTCGGCTGGGCTCATGATTCCGGCATCGGTTCGTGCGATCACAACGTTCGGCAAAACGCCGTAGATCGTTGCCAGATAGCGCACGGGAATCCCCTTCGAGACGGCGGGGATCATGCTGGTGCCGTCGGCGAGGGCCAGATCAAGTCCACCACTGCCAACCAAGCTAATGAGATCAGGATCGATCTGATTCTGCAGCGTCACATCAAGGCCCGCGGCGGCATAGGCGCCGCTCTGCTCTGCCAAATAGAAGGGGGCGAACTGCACTCCGGGGATGTAGCCGAGGCCGACGGTGAGCTTCACCGGTGCGACTGAGGCTGACGGTGATGTTGATGAACTCGTAGCGCATCCGGAGATCAGCAGCGCGCACGCGCTCAGTAGTGCAACAAAAACTCGGCTCATGAATCCCCCCCTACAGCGGCGATCGCATTAAGCGATCTTTTTTGATGATACCCGCTCAACAAAAAGCACGAGCCCATATGCACTCACGCCAACGATCGCGATTTGTAACAGATCCGCAAAGAGAAGCGGCGTGTCGAAGAGTGAACCGCGAGCAAGATTGAGTAGCACGCCGAGCCCTGCGGTCCCACCGAGCCACTCGCCAACGATCGCTCCGACCACGGCCAGCGTTGCGGCGACGCGTGCCCCGGCAAGGATGCCGCTGCGTGCCGCTGGAAGGCGTGCATAGCGCAGGCTCTGCCAGCGGGTTGCCCCGAGTGAGCGCATGAGCTCAAGGGTTCCGGCATCGACATCGCGCACGGCAACCAGCGTGGAGATTGCGACAGGGAAGAGCGTAATCAGTGCGCAGACGGCGACCTTTGCCGTGAGCCCTGGCCCGAGCCAGAGCACAAGGACCGGTCCGAGCGCAAGGATTGGCGTTGACTGTGCCGCAACGAGGTAGGGGCTGACCACACGGCGAGCCGAGCCAGAGAGGCCAAGCGTCACGCCGATCAGTAGACCGAGCGCCCCGCCGAGCAGACCGCCGATCGTCACTTCGGTCACCGTCGGCACAAGATGGCGAAGCATGGTGCCGTCAGCCCACGCCTCGGCGAATCGCATCGCGATCACCGATGGCGCAGGGAGAATGAATTGCGGCACTGCCGCGATCCGTACGCCGAACTCCCACGCCGCTAGCAGGAAGACGGCCACGGCGATGGGAGTGAGTTGACCCAGCCTACGCATGCGACACCGAATCGAGAGCCGCGTAGAGGCGCGTCTGTCGCGCTGCGCCGTCAGGTGAGAGGAGCGCGGCACGCCGCTCGGCCGACGGCAGGCTCCGCAGACCCGGGACCTCAAGGTGAATCGCGCCGTCGGCGCCGAGCATTAGCACTCGGTCGGCAACGAGCAGCGCCTCTGCGACGTCGTGCGTCACCAGCAGCGTCGCCGCCCCTGCAACCAGCTCGGGGAGCTCGTCGTCGAGGCGGGCGCGCGTGATGGCATCAAGCGCGGCGAACGGTTCGTCGAGTAACAGGAGCGACGGCTGTCGCACCAGTGCACGCGCCAGCGCCACGCGACCACGTTCGCCACCCGAGATCTCCGCAGGATTCCGATCGAGCAGCCCACTCGCGCCAACTCGCTTCAGTGCCACCTCAGCGGTGGTCCGAGCGCTCGGAAGCAATTCCCCCGCCAGCTCTAGTGGGAGCGTCACATTGCGCAGTACCGTGCGCCATGGAAGGAGCCGCGACTCTTGAAAGACGATGCCGACCTCTGGTCGACCAGCGGCGGCCGCGCTCCCAACGAGTGCAATACGCCCAGCCGTCGGCGTGAGGAGTCCGGCAACAAGGCGTAAGAGCGTTGACTTCCCTGATCCATTGGGGCCAAGGAGCGCCACCGATTCACCTGCGGCAATCGCCAACGAGAGGTTGCGGAGCACGTGGCGGTCGCCGTACGAATGCGAGAGCCCCTCAATCTGAAGTATCGGCATCAGCACATCATCGCGCGCGAAGC
>JBAXLC010000016.1:0-12208 GCA_037135015.1 bacterium
CCAAGATGCTCGACCCAAGGATGGCGATCCCAATGACGCTGAGTCGCCCTCGATATGGCCCAAAGAACTTCGCCGCTCGTCGAAGTAGTGGCAGTGCCGCCCCAGCTGGCTTCGTTGGGCCGCTCGCGTCGCCACCGAACATGTGGCCGCCGCGCCCTGGACCCATGCCGCCGCTCATGCGGGCATGGCGAAGAGGGCGAGGGCATTACGCGTCAGTAAGCGGTTGGACATGGCGGGATTCTATCCCGCCAAGCGCTAGATCCCCGAACCCTCGGCAGCGAGCTCATCGGTGCGCACGCGTGCCTGCGAAAGCTGGCTCCCAGCAGGAACGCTCTTTGTCAGCCATACGTTGCCACCAATCGTTGAACCGCGTCCAACGGTGATGCGACCCAGGACCGTCGCCCCGGAGTAGATCACCACGTCGTCTTCAATGATCGGGTGCCGAGGCTGTCCCTTTACGAGATTGCCGTCTTCACCTTTCGGGAAACTCTTGGAGCCAAGGGTGACGCCTTGATAGAGGCGCACGCCACTTCCGATGATCGCCGTCTCGCCAATCACGACACCAGTGCCGTGGTCGATGAAGAAGCGCTCGCCAATCGTTGCACCCGGATGAATGTCGATCCCCGTGGCGGAGTGCGCCGCCTCCGACGCGATGCGCGGCAGCAGGGGCACCTCTAACGTATAGAGAAGGTGCGCCATGCGGTGATCGATCATCGCGCGAACGCCTGGGTATCCGTGCAGGATCTCTGAACGGCTGCGAGCCGCGGGGTCACCCGCAAACGCCGCGGCAATATCGCCCTCAATCAGCGTACGAATTGCTGGTAGCTCTGCGGCAAATGCGCTCGTCACACGATCTACCTGATCAAGGGCGAGCCCCTCGCCAGGTCGCTCTGCGGTAAGCAGAACCGTGCAGCGTCGAATCTGCTCGCGCAACCCTGCAAGCGCCACCACAAGGTGCGCCGCAACCGCCGCATCACCATCAGCCGCTACGCCGAGTTCACGCGGAAAAAGTGCCGCACGAAGCTCGGCCAGCACTCGCGTGATCTCGCCGCGCGATGGTCGGTCGCCTGCCGCCACCGGACCACCCGCGAGGGCGGCGTCGGCGGCGGTCAGTGCACTGCTGATCGTAGTGAACTCAGCACTCACAGGGCGATGCCGCTTGCATCAAAGAGTCCCTCGTACAGTGCGGTGCTCAAGTAGCGCTCACCCGAATCTGGCAGCACCACCACGATGGTCTTCCCAGCGTTCTCTGGCAGATGTGCCAACTTCAGCGCAACATGTGCTGCAGCACCGCACGAGATGCCAACGAGGATCCCCTCTTCGCGGGCGATGCGACGCGCCATTGCGATTGCCTCTTCATTCGTCACTGATTCAACCTGGTCAATGAGTGACAGATCGAGAATGTCAGGAACAAAACCAGGTCCAATACCTTGAATCTTGTGTGGCGCTGGCTGATTTGGTTGGCCCGCCATGCGCTGCGCAATGACGGGACTGGTGGCGGGCTCAACGGCAACAATCTGCACCGCTTTGCCGCGACCCTTTTTCAAGTAGCGGGCGACGCCGGTGATTGTGCCACCCGTGCCACTCCCCGCAACAAAGATGTCAATCTTCCCATCGGTGTCATCCCAGATCTCTGGCCCGGTGGTCGTTTCGTGAATTGCTGGGCCAGCTGGATTCTTGAACTGCTGCAGCAGTACGTAACGCGCAGGATCCGATGCGGCAATCTCTTCCGCCTTCGCGATTGCGCCTGGCATGCCCTTTGCCCCTTCCGTAAGGACGAGGGTTGCGCCGTAGGCAACGATCAGCTTTCGTCGCTCAATGCTGACGGTGTCGGGCATGGTCAGTGTCACCTTGTAGCCGCGTGCTGCGCCAACCATCGCCAACGCGATGCCAGTGTTGCCGCTTGTCGGCTCAACGATCTCCATGCCGTGCTTTAGTACGCCACGCTTTTCGGCATCGAGCACCATCGCGGTGCCGAGTCGGCACTTCACGGAGTAGGCGGGATTACGCCCTTCGATCTTGGCAAGCACCGTGGCGGCAGCGCCATCGGTGACGCGATTCAGGCGCACGAGCGGGGTGCGGCCAATGGTGAGGGCGTTATCAGAGAAGATCCCTGGGTTCTGAACGGTCATGTCGGGTACCTCCGGCTATCTGGTTGGGTGGTGGACTACATCCGCCGCCCCCTCTGCCGTGTGGTCCCTGGTTGCGTGTGCCTCAGCGCGCGCAGGACGGCCCGAAGGAGAGCGACGGGCATCGACAGATGCTCGGCTCACCAGCGGCTTGGGCAATCAGTTCAGCAGCGCTCATATGGGTATCGTATCCACTTCTCACTCGCGGTGTTACTGCAACAACGTGCAACCCTTGAGCGAGGGCACCGAGGCTAGATGCGGCGGGTGACCCCGTCGATGAAGCCAAAGATGCCGGGCCGTTCAAACGATGGTCGGACTGCAAGGCGCCACAGCGCCCCGATAATCTTTAGTACAACGAATGCGCCGAGCGCTCCAGCGGCGCGCGCCAAGATGTCGTGCGCATCAATCCGGTAGGGCGGCACAGGGTTTGAGAAGTGGTTCGCAAGGGCCTGGCTGATCTCAAGGCCTACGGCCATGATGCCAATGACGGCGAAGGCTGCCCGCCGAGCATCTCCGTAGAGGGCAAGGGTTGCGAGCAAGAAGGTCGAGGCACCCATGCTTAGCTGCGCCAGCAGCCATGGGGTTTGCAAGAGCGCTGGGTCAAAGTTGACGACGGGGATCAAACGAACGACATCGGTGCCGATCGGTGCGCGCGACCACGTAGAGTTTGGGAAGCCAACGGGTGCCCACACGTAGGCGACGAGGACTGCAAAAGCGATCATGCTCACCTTGGTACCGCGGGATGGACGAACGCGCTGCGCACGTTGGACGTACAGCACAACAAGGAAGCTAATCAGCCCCCCGAATATGCCATTCCAGTCCCATTGCGCTTGCATGGCCACATAGTATTGAAAAACATTCAATATGGCTAGGGTTTGCGAGCTACTTCTCCTCGTACGCTCGGCGAAGATCCTCAATGACCAGCTTCCCCATGCCCAACATCGCCTGCTGGGCGCGAGCCGCTCCCGCCTGGTCAGGGCCGCCCAGGTAGCGGCCCAGCTGCTGGGGAATCACCTGCCAAGAGAGTCCGAAACGGTCCTTGAGCCAGCCGCACTGACCCGGCTCCCCGCCCCCTGCGGTGAGGCCTGCCCAGTAGTGGTCGACCTCGGCCTGGTCGGCGCAGGAAATTTGGAACGAGATGGCCGGCGTGAACTGATACATCGGTCCGCCATTAAGGGCGAAGAACGGCGCACCGTCCAAGGAAAAACGCACCCCCATCGCACTTCCCGGCGTACCCATCACCTCATCGATGGAGCTGTTCGGGAACACGGAGACGTAAAGATTCGCGGCATCCTCCGCGGTTCCGTTAAACCAAAGAAAGGGTGTCGTCTTCGCCATGCGGTCCATTGTGCAGGGTTTATTGAGTGTGTGAACGCTCCACTAATCCACGGGGGTTTTAGCGGCCTGTACGGAACTGCTTCGCGATAAGATGCCCGAGTGAATAGCCGTGGACGAGCTCAGGAGTTCTTGCGCAGCGAGACCGTCGGCGGCGCGCTGCTCATTGTCGCGGCCCTCATTGGCGCTCTTCTCGCCAATAGCCCTCTTTCGAGTGGGCTGCACGCAATAGCCACAACGCACATCGGCAGCGAGGCACTCCACCTGAACCTCAGCGTGCAGGAGTGGGCCGCCGATGGGCTGCTCGCTATCTTCTTCTTCGTGATCGGTTGCGAGCTGAAGCACGAGCTGGTCGTTGGCACGCTTTCGAAGCCGCGCCAAGCGGCACTCCCGGTGGCTGCTGCACTTGGCGGCATGATCGTTCCGGCGCTGCTCTATGTCGCAGTGAATCGTGGCGGGGCTGCTGATGCGCTTAACGGCTGGGGGATACCTATGGCAACAGATATCGCCTTCGCTCTTGCGGTGCTGGCGGTGTTCGGTCGCGGCCTCCCTGCCGGCGTCCGCATGTTCCTGCTTACGCTCGCAGTCGTTGACGATCTGGGTGCGATTCTTGTGATTGCGCTCTTCTACTCCGCCAGTCTCCACTTTGAGTGGCTTGCAATTGCAGCACTGTTGCTGGCGCTATTTGCGCTAGCCCAGCGGCGACGCATCTCTTCGCCGCTGATTTATGTCCCCCTTGCACTCGCCACCTGGTATGCGGTTCACAGTGCTGGAATTCACCCAACGATCGCCGGCGTCGCGCTCGGGCTGCTGATGCGCGTCAAGAAGGATCGCGGTGAGGCAGACGCACCAGTTGATCGCGCAACTGCACGCTTCCACCCGATCAGCGCGGCGATCGCCGTGCCGCTCTTCGCCCTTTTCGCCGCGGCGGTTGACCTCCGCTCCATCGAACTTGGTGCAGTAATCAATTCACCGATTCTATTCGGCGTGCTCGTTGGCCTGGTTGTGGGAAAGCCAGCGGGGATCCTGCTCGCCGCACGATTGGCTACCGCACTGGGGGCGACGCTCGCGGCTGGCGTGCACTGGGTCGACATCGCTATTGTTGGCGCACTCGGTGGAATCGGCTTCACCGTGTCGCTGCTCATCAGCGAGCTTGCCTTTACAGGCGAGGAGTCTCTGAGTGCGGCGAAGCTCGGAGTGCTACTTGCCTCGATCGCTGCTGTCGCTGCTTCAGGAGCGCTGATTGCGCTGCGTAGAGGTCGGTCAACGCCTCGCTAGCGGCGCGCCAACTACTTTTTGTCGCCGAGGTAGCGGATGATTGCAATCGCTATCGCGAACATTTGCTGTTCTACGTTGGCGATAGTGGAGGCCGCCGGAGTCTCCTCCGCCGCATTACCGAGTGGGCCAGCCTTCCACAGTGCGTGGCCACTCACCAACCAAGAGACGGCGCCGGCCGCGTAGCCCAGCTCTGGCCGTCGCGCAACATCGGCTGGGGTTGCGGGGTGTTTCCAGGCCTTTCCGTCAACGATACCGCCAACGGCAGTCGTCAACAGCGACACGTTCTGCACCAAGGCCTTGTTGATGCGCGCAAGTTGTTCGCTCGTGAAATCGTCTGCGTCACCGAGCGTTACGAGTGGCAGGATTAATTTGTGCGAAATCGTCCAGGTGATTTGGTGCTGAGCAGCCGCGGAAAAATGCTCGCGCGGCGAATGGCCGAATTGCTCCCACGCCTTCACAAATCCGCGGCCGTACTCCTCGTACGAGGTGACCGCCGCTTCTCGAATCAGGCCTTCGCGAGATTTGAAGTGGTAGTTGACGAGGTTGGGCTTGATGTTGAGTTGTTGGCAAATTGAGAGGGTGGTAAACGTTTCGGTGCCAGCGCGCTTGATCTCGGCAATCGCTGCCTGTAGGATGACGTCGCGAGTTGAACGCTTTTCGGCTGGCATCGAACGACCCTAACACCACGACGTTAAGGTTGCATAATATGCAAAGCGCATTTAATCCATTCAATTCGTGAGGGGAAGTCAGATTTTGCCTATGACAGGGAATACGACGCTTAACCGTCAGCTCACTCATATGGCGTGGTCTAATGCTGAAATGTTTTCAGTCCTTGCCGCGCTCCCTGTCGACGCGCTCGCCTTCACCTCGCCCGGCTCCGAGTGGAACGTTGGGGCCATCGCCCACCATCTGGTCACCGCCGCCGAAAACTACGCACAGCGCCTCCACGGCGAGCCGCGCGCCGAGAAGCGGGAGCTCCCCACCTCCATCGTCGATCTCGCAGTCCTCGCGGCCGCCGCCAAGGTTGCGGACGCAAAACTCCTCACAGGCGCACAGCTCCCTGGCGACGAGATCATCACGTGGATCTCGTTCGGCGGCGAAGAGATCTCCGTACCCCGCTGGGTGCTCGTCAACCAGGCCGTGCACCACGCCACCGAGCATCGGGCTCAGATCGCTGGTGCGCTTGCCGCGAACGGCAACACCACGCTCGATCTCGATGCGCTCGACGTCTGGACGTATAACGACGGACTGTAAAAGATGAGCACACTTCCTAACCGAGCGAACATGTCCCTCCTGATCATCGACGTGCAGGTCGGCGTGGTTGGCGCCGCCTACCAGCGCGATGCCGTGATCGCCAACATCCAAACGCTCCTCACCGCCGCCCGCGCCGCCGGCACGCCAGTGGTTTGGGTGCAGCACTCAGACGACCAGCTCGCGATCAACAGCCCCGAGTGGCAGTACGTGCCTGAGCTCGCGCGACTCGAGAGTGAGCCGCTGGTGCACAAGCTCTACGGAGACTCATTCGAGGGGACTGATCTAGAGGCGGCACTTGCCGCCGCAAAGGTCGGCCACCTCGTGGTGGTTGGCGCACAGACCGACGCCTGCATTCGCTCAACGATTCATGGCGCCTTCACCCGAGGCTACGACGTGACGCTCGTCAGTGACGCCCACACCACCGAAGACATGAGCGAGTGGGGCGCCCCGCCTCCCGAGGTGATCATTGCGCACACCAACATGTACTGGGGCTTCCAGTCGGCGCCTGGCCGAACGGCGAAAGTTGTGACGACCGCCGAGGTGCAATTCAGCGCTTAATCGCTGAGCCTCCTCGTCGCTTCTCCTTGCGTACGAAGATCTTCTCGACGGGCAGGCCGAAGAGCTCAGAGAATCGGAAGGCCAGGGCGAGCGAAGGGTTGTACTCGCCGCGCTCCAGGTAGCCAATCGTTTGCGAGTTGACCCCAACGCGCTCGGCGAGCTCGACCCGGCTCAACTTGGCCTTCTCCCGCAACTCGGCGATGCGGTTGAGGATCGGCGCATCTTCGCTCGACTTTCTGCCGGTCATGAGCGCTTACCCGTCTTCTTTTTGGTGCGGGTTCGGCCTAGCTTGCGATCTGCCTTGCGCAGCTCGGCCAGTGCGGCCTTCTCGCTCTTAGGCAGATCCTTACGGATCTTTGCGATCTCCCTCTTGATCTCTCGCTTTGCAGTCTTCCAGCCATCGCGAACCTCATCACTCACCTCATCTGGAATTGGATCGGTCCATGCGTGCACCAGGCTCGGCAGCACCCAGAGGAACATGGCGGCCGTTACCACGATTCCAAGAGCGGTATCGGTTGGGATCTGATCCAGGTTGACTTCGAGCTCGGCGATGAACTTCGCCATGAATCCTGCAAGGAAGATTCCGGCAAGGATGCTGCCCACGATCCGATAAGAGGTCAGATAGAGGGTGTCGCGAACCCCGCGCTCGCGCTCATCGAGTGCGCCGTTTGGCTGATGCGCAAGTGATCGCTTGTACGTGATCACCGCAACCGTCAGCACGGCCAAAACCAGGAGTGCCGGAAGCGACGAGATCTGGAGCACGACCCCGTCAACGACCATTGCTCCAGGCAGTGTCGCAATGTACAGAAATGCAGTGACGAACCAGAGCACTACGAGACTCTTGCCGGCAAGGAGACGTGGTCGCTTCCAGGGGGTGTTGATCTCAACGGGGGCGCTGTTGGTCCAATCGGCGACCTTTGATCCAAACGCCACATTGGTGATGAAGCTCAACAGCACGATAAACGTGACTGCTGCGAATGGAACCCACTGCTCAAGCATGATGCTCTCCTGCACTACCCAGCCCGGCGGGCTGTTGTATTAGTACAATAGCACGGGTGTTGTAGGAATACAACACCTAGAGGGAGTGGTCGCTCTACCCCTTGCGCTCTCTGGCCGACTCCGTGCGTGGGCCAATAGGCACGCTGCCGACGGCACCGCCAAGACCGAAGTTTGCTGGCATATCGGCGTAGAACGACTCCATCTCGCCAGGGCGAATCACATAGGTTTCGTGATAGATGCCCACGGCGCCGGTGCCGCTGGTTGCACGCTTGTAGAAGGCGGTCCACGCTGGGCGGTGCTTGCGCTCGCTGTTAGCGGCGTATGCCTCGAGCGCTTCGAACGACTTCCAGTACTGGATCACCGTGATCGTTCGGCTAGCCATCTCGGTGCGGGCGCTCAAGAAGCCAAGCTCGGGGTTCTTGTAGAGCTCCACGATCATTGGCCCCATCGCCAAGAACGACGGCAGCCACTCCCACACGCGCCAGAAGGTGTTGATGCGCATGCCGATCAGGAAGAGCACGAGCGGCTCCTTGACGTCGGCCATGGTCCGAACTGGTAGATGTTTAGCCACGATGAGCCCTCCTTCGTCGAATAAATAGCACACCGCCGATTCCTGCAATTACTAGGACGGAGACCGCACCAATCGCGGCCGCAATGAGGAAACCCGGCGGCCCCTGACCTGGGCCAGGGCCACCACCTGGGGGCCCCTGCTGCTGGCTCGTGGTGTCAACGGCGAGGAGGCCCATGTAGCACTTCACCACCTGATTGAGCTCCGGCGCCTGCGCGTAGTAGTGATAGCCGTCCTTCTCGGTAGTGCGGCCATTGCACTCATCAAGTTGAATCGTGGTGTCGTGAGCAAGCGGCGCAAAGACCGCCACGCCATCCAGCGCATACCCAATCAGACGCGTCTCAGCGTTTGGATCATCAACGGACGCGTCATACGCGCTCCCCTTGCAATCGGTAAATGCATGCAGGTGATACCCCTCAATCGGATTGAAGTGTCCACCGCAATCATCAAAAGCCGCAATCGTGTACGCCTTCAAGATTGCCTGCACTGGTGCTGAAGGGGCGATCACGAGGCCGTTGATCGTGACGCCGAGATCGGCACCCTGCGTGCTAACCGGCGACGATGCCTTCACTGGGGTCACTGGTACCAGAATCGAGATGGGCACCGCCGCGCCGGAATTTGTCCACTCGAAGCGACCTTCAACGCAATGGTACTTGTACGCGTCAAGCACATCGGGCCGAGCCGCTCCCTGGAACGACTCTTTGCTATCGGTCACGTTGACCTTCCCCGACTCGTCATAGAGACGCCACTGTGCATCGCCATAGATGGTGCTGAGGTCAAGAATGAACTGACCATCGGCGTCGTAAATATTGCTGCCGTCAAGCCAGATCCCAGCGTCAGCTGACGATGTGCTGGTGGTCTCGGGGCAGAAAGGTCCGACCACGGTGTCGACCGGTGTTCCAGTCACGATCACCCGGTAGCAGGTTGTTTCCGTGCCATCGGTGAGGGTGCACGCCTCTTCGGCGATCGGCTGCGACAGGGCGCCGTCTTTGAAGTTACTTGCCACTAGGCCTTGAGCCCCGAGAGGCTGTGGAGTGCTGCTCCCAGCAAGGAACGTTTGGCTCGCCGTGAAGCCAGCGACTAACAGGATTGCCGCAACTACCGCGATTCGGCCTACTGATCGATTCATCTTGGAGCTCCTCTCACTAACATTTTCATGCCCCGTCAGCGACGGCGCACGTTCGATACGTTTACTTGCGGAAGCTCGCGTGTGGCGTGCCTGAGAAGCACCCCATTACGTACGGGAATGAGTCGGTGACGTAGTAACCGTATTGGCCATGAACGGTCATACCGTTGCACGCATCTAAGGTGCCCGCACCGGTGAATTCGTAATCTTCAATGTAGGTTCCGTCGTATACGCCACCTGGGCTGGTACTGCTTTGGGCGGGCCGATTGCCCGCTTTCAAGGTGTACCCCGAAGTTGCCTCCATCATCAGGCCCGACGCTGGGTCAATGTAATGCGGCCCATAGATAGGAAAGCCATCGGCAGCAAAACCAATAACTGGTGAGCCTTGTGCTGTTTCGGCTGGGTCGAATAGCGCTAGGGGGTTGCCGTGGTAGTGGTAAAACCCGCCAGGTTGTGTGTGCCCATTGTGTGAATCGGTGCCAAAGCGAACTGTGCCGAGCGGGTTCAAGCGCCACTCCACGGACGGGCCGCATCCATTGCTGATATTGCCGTTCTTATCTGCGTGACCGTCGGTCGGTTTGTAGCAGCCATTTGAGAGCTGATCTAGCACGACACCATTTAGAAGTATTGCGTTGTACATCATTAGAGTGAGTGGGGTTGTCGTTGTGGCCTTTGTCGGATTACGTGGAATCGTGAGTGAAAGACGCTGCTCCGCTACTGGTTCTGCAAAGTGACCGGTGCCGTCATTGAAGTCGTAGTTGGGAATGTCATTTGAGGTCATTTTGCAGAAGTCTTCATCATTGGAGACTTGGACTTCCGCAAGGAACGGCGTTTCAAGTTGCACGTCGTTCACACGTGCCTGGTAGGTCGCGGAGTAGTCGGCACAGTCGCCGCTCATGTTGGTCAAGATCGCATTCGTAATGTCGACGGTTTGGCTTCCTTCAGAACTGGATGATGCGCTTCCGCACGCCGAAAACACTACGGTGGCTGCGCCGAGGAGAGCAGCGAGAATTGTTCGACGATTCGTGTCCATCGGGCTCACCTCAGCTACCTGTTTTTAGACTATGATGTATATAGTGATTACATTGCACGGGTGTCAAACCGAGGCCCGTATCAAGGGAGGTTAAGAGTGGCGGTCACGACCTATCACCACGGAGACTTGGCGAATGCAGTGGTCGAGGCCGGGCTACGCCGCGTGCGACAGCGCGGCCTCAGCGCGATCAGTGGTCGAGAGCTTGCTGGGAGCGTGGGGGTTACGCCGGCGGCCATCTATCGGCACTTCACCGATAAAGGGCACCTACGCGCGGCGATCTCTCAGGCCGCGCGGGAGCAGCTTGCACGCGCAATCTCTCTTCCTCGACCGCGCACGCTGAGCAAGCGAGGGGCCGCGGAGCGCTTCCGCCAGATCGGCCTCGCCTACGTGGAGTTTGCCCTCAACGAACCGCTCCTCTATGCGGCGGCATTTGAAATCTGCGAGCCGCCACGGCCTGACAGCCCATCGGCATGGGAGGTACTCACAGAAGCGCTCGATGATCTGGTCCGTAGCGGTGCTATGCCGGCATCGCGTCGCCCGGGCGCCGAAATGGTGGCGTGGTGCGCCGTCCACGGCGTATCCAACTTGATCACCGCACCGATGGCAGGAGTTCCAGTAAATCAGCGGGGTGCAGTGATCCAGCAGGTCTTAGACGGCGTTAAGCGGAGCCTTCAAATCACTCCGTAACGAGTCTCACAGATATGGCTCGCTCCACCACAGTCTTCCGCCTGCGCTAATGCAGTTCAGATGCACTTCCGCAGTTTGAATGGGTGATAGGGTTCCGCCGAGGGCCCAGATGGACGCCCATCACCCGTTAGGAGTTCCCGTGTCGACATTTATCGTCGTTTGTAGTTTTAAGCCCGACACCTCCGAAGAAGCGATTCGAGCGCTTGTCCCCGCGGAGCAAGCCGCAGCGAGCGCACTCCAAGCGGCTGGCCGTATTGGCGCCATCCACATCGCCCCTCCGCCGAGGCGCAAGGTGTTCATTGAGGTCATTGCGAGCGACATCGCGTCTGCGGAACAAACGGTTCGCGAACTTCCACTGGCAGCGCTTTGGGACCTCGACACCTACCCAGTCGTCGCCCCACCCTCAGCCGCCTAGGCCTCGCGGGGGGCATGCCGCTCCGCTACAATCCCCCTCCGGCGCCGATGTAGCTCAGTGGTAGAGCAGCTGTTTCGTAAGACACAGAACCCGTGATTTCCGCCTGTCCTGAGCACAGATACAGCAGTTGTTGTCCGATTTCTACCCAACCTACCCAACTGATTGCCCAACGCCGACAGGGTAACTGGTTAATCGGCCCACCAGGATGGCACGTACTTCAGCACCACCTTTAAATCGTCAGCTTCGTCTTTGGTGAGATAAACACGAAATCGAAAGGGGTGAACATCAATCTCAACCACATAAAGCCTCCCTGGAAAGGCTTCTGGTAGCACTTCGGCTTTGTAGGCCTGCGTCCATGCGGACTTCCCAACTAAAACGCCATGCATGTTCCTTCTGACCGCGGGGGAGCCGATGCCGATCGCCACACCCTGCTCCGGGTCCCCCGAAGCGAGTCCTACAGAGCGCTTAAGCTGCGGCCGAGCGATTGTTCTCGCCAGGGCCCAAGCACCCGTTGGGTGCAAGATCACCGTGACAGCTGGCTCAATCTGTACCCCGTCCAAGACTCCTCCGCCAACAATGAGGCAAAGCCCGTGGTCGCCAGGCAGCCACGCTGCCGTAAAGCCCTGAAGCTCCAGGGAGGTGTGCACCTCATCATCTCCGCTCCGCCGAGCGCACCGATCGCCGCTGGTAAAATCACTGCTCGTACTGGTTGACCTGATAACTTCTTGTCTTTCGCAGCCACAGTTATTCATTACTCCAATCGGATTTCGAGGCGTCGAATGTTCCAGATGTGCCGTCGTCAGGCTTCGTCCGTGCCAGAGAGGTC